>CAYHRX010000283.1:0-5069 GCA_964359075.1 uncultured Chitinophagales bacterium | reverse complement strand
TATAATAGAGGTTACCCAGGCTGTCGTATGCAGTCGCGGGATCTCCCGCGGTGCTGGGGAAGGGAGGGTTGTGCGTTGCCCAGTCGTGACCGTTCTCTGTATGATGCGTCCCGTTCGTGTTGAACGCGTTGAACCACCACAAAGGATTGCGAGGGTTTGTGGACATATGCGGCTCCGCAAAGTCCACGCCGATATCGAAGTTGTCGTAGCCATCCGGGGTTGTGATAACGTTGATGCTGTTCAAGCCGGGCCGCGGACCCGCATGTGGTGGCACGAGGCCGACAGTGTTATCCACGTTTGGATTGTCGATTTGGGCGTTGGCCCGCCTATCGGACAGGCAGGCGAGTGCAGCCAGGAACGCAAACGCCAACAGCAATCGGCTTGCCACGGAGATGGTAGAGTTCGTCATAGCGCTGACCCCTTTAAGAATGGATTGGATTATGTGGTGCATGACGGGATATGTTCTGTTGCTAATATCGAAGAATGAATCAGAAGATGCAAGAGCCGTTGCGCGCGTAAGGAACAGAACATCAGGCAGTTTGTGGGAGAGCATCTTCTCTCCCTTTGCGCATGAATCTCCTCACCGTTGCCGTTATGGTCATACACAGTAGCGCTCCCAAGGCAGCGCAGCCCATGTCCTTCTGCGCGTCCCAAATGTCGCCCTGCGTGCCCAGGTATGCAATGCCAAGCTCGGGATTGGTTGTTGCCGCAGCGCCCCACTCGATGATTTCATAGAGCCCGCTGAACGCGAGAGTTACATCGAGTGGAAGATAGTATGCCCAGATGCACGATCCTGTCGTAATGGTTGCGGCTGAGATTCAGAACGTCCTTCAGCCAGAACCCGAACGGGACTTCGGCGTACGTGTAGTGCGCGCCCGCGGAATGCAGGATCATGAACGTGAACACAAGAACGTTCTCCAGCAGCCAATCGTCAGGGTGCAGAGGGCCTATCGCAGTCACGATCCAGACCATGAGATACACGCCGCACAGAGACTGGAGCAGACGATTCTCACCGAAGTTGGCACGCACGCGCATGGTTGATGTGGTGAACATGGAGACTTCCCTTGAGTGTGGAGGGCTAGCTTCTGTTATTCAGCAGGAATCTCTGGAGCTCTTCGAAAGCGGGGAACACTTCTGTCGTGCACGCAAGCACCCATCCGGGGATGTCCTGCATCGGCATTGACGTGACCAGATAGACCTGCTTGTGGAAGTGCTTCGCAATTGTCACCTCACCCTTTGTTCCGGCTCCTCGCATTGAAGATTCATCCCAGTAGCACACCAGGATGTCTGAGTTCTCAGCAATCTCTTTGCAGTCAATCTCTACAAGCTTCTCAACGATTTTCTTATATTTCAGCGTGTCGGTGTGTTTGAGGGCGCGGATATCCACGGAAGGGTAGTGCGTTTCGAAGTAGCGGTCGCTTTCGTGGTTCGGGTTGAACACTGTCCACCCAAGTTCTGCCTCGATCCACGTCTGCAATGTGTATCGCCAGTCCCGCCCTTCGTTGTCGGCATATTCCATACCGCCGGAGAGGTACACACGCTTTATTGGTCTCATTCCAGTGCAAACACATTAACCGTTGGGAGGAAGAGGAAATACATCAGCCACATCGCTGTGCCAACGCTGAACGTGACGGATAGGTTGTCGTCGATGGCGATGGACATTGCCTCAACGACGGCACCGAGGAGTGCCGCCGCAATCCCGATGGCATATTCCCCCGGAAGATAGCCTGCTTTTGGCGCGAGGCACACCACGACGACCGCGCTGACAAAGAATGCAAGTGTGCCTTCCAGACTTTTCTTCATGAAGCGATGTCTGCCGAACTTCCGCCCGACGAGAGCGGCAACGGTGTCAGAGACAATCATGATGGCAAAGGCGCTGACGATGATGAGTTTCGGGAAAATAAGGATGCCGAGTGTTGCGGCAAGCAGGACGTACGTTGCGCCGTTGAGGCGTTTCTCGTCCTCGCTCTTTTCGTGAGCACGCAGCAGCCAGCCAAACCACTCGTGGTAGAGTCGTCGGAACGCCGGGAACTGGAGCCGTGCAAGATCAGTGAGACCAAACAACAACGTCAACGGCACGAGAATCGCAAGCGCTGTTGACGTTGTAATGAATGAGTAGATGATCGGGATGGACAGCGAGCAGAGGTGGATTGTCTTGCGGGCCAGTTCACCCGCATAACTCCGTTCGACGTCCGGGAGGTTGTTCATTGCGTGGGTTTGCTGTTGCCTCCCGTTGAGCCGGAGGGTGCTGCAGTCACTGGGCTCGCAGGCGCCCGTCCATTGCCGCTGCGCTCAGCCGGCGGCAGTTCCTCGCCGCGGATGATGGTATCGATCTCTGATGAGTCGAGAATCTCCCGCTCGAGCAACGCAAGGGCCAGTCGATGGAGCGTGTCCATGTTCTCCTTCAGAATATTCTCGGCACGCTTCATTCCCTTGTCAACGATGCTCTTGATCTCCCTGTCAATATCGATCGCCGTTTCCTCGCTGTAGTTCTTGTGCCGCATGATCTGCCGACCGAGGAAGATTTCTTCCTCCTTTTGCCCGTAGGCTAACGGCCCGAGCTTATCGCTCATACCCCACTCGCACACCATCTTGCGTGCAATCTCGGTGGATCGCTCGATGTCATTACCGGCGCCGGTCGTGAGCTCTCCGAAGATCAGCATTTCTG
The DNA here is from genome assembly GCA_964359075.1 of uncultured Chitinophagales bacterium. Classification (GTDB taxonomy): domain Bacteria; phylum Bacteroidota; class Ignavibacteria; order UBA10030; family UBA6906; genus UBA11986. The sequence continues at coordinate 2,401 of CAYHRX010000283.1, read as the reverse complement.
CCGCCCGCCCGCCCAAAGCGTACGCAATCATTGCTTCAAGGTATGGCTTTGAGTACGTGTGCTTCTCATCGATCGGGAGGTACGTGGTCAGTCCAAGTGCGCGCCCCCGTGGAATGATCGTGACTTTGTGAACGGGGTCGGCTTCCGGAATCATTCGTGCAACAAGCACGTGGCCGATTTCGTGATACGAAGTGACCTTCTTTTCCTTTTCCGAGATGATCAGGCTCTTCCGCTCCATTCCCATCATCACCTTATCCTTTGCACCTTCGAAGTGCCTCATCGTCACCGCCTTGTCGCCCTGACGAGCAGCGAGCAGTGCCGCTTCGTTCACGAGGTTGGCAAGATCAGCACCGGCGAGTCCGGGAGTACCTTTTGCGAGCACCTCGAGCTTTACATCTTCAGCAAGCGGGATGTTCTTTGTATGCACGCGCAGAATTCCTTCGCGGCCTTTCACATCAGGCCTGTCCACTACCACTTGTCTGTCGAATCGGCCTGGCCGCATCAATGCCGGGTCGAGAACATCGGGGCGGTTTGTTGCGGCGATAATGATGACGCCACTGTTCTGTTCAAAGCCGTCCATCTCAACGAGGAGCTGGTTGAGCGTTTGCTCGCGCTCGTCGTGCCCGCCGCCGAGTCCGGCGCCGCGATGGCGGCCGACGGCATCTATTTCGTCGATGAAGATGATGCATGGAGCGCTCTTCTTGCCTTGCTCGAACAAATCGCGCACGCGGCTTGCGCCAACGCCAACGAACATTTCGACGAAATCTGCGCCGGAGATAGAGAAGAAGGGAACTCCCGCCTCTCCAGCAACCGCGCGGGCAAGCAACGTTTTCCCTGTACCAGGAGGGCCGAGGAGCAGAACGCCTTTAGGAATCTTTCCGCCGAGCTTCTGGAACTTTGACGGCTCCTTCAAGAACTCGATAATCTCCATCAACTCCTTCTTCGCCTCATCAGCGCCGGCCACATCAAGGAACGTCACCTTTATGGCGCCTTCGTTCAGCATCTTGGCACGGCTTTTCCCAAACGAGAATATCCCTCGTGTTCCGCCAGCGCCGCCCTGCATCCGGCGCATGATGATGAGCCATACCACAAGCAGCAACACCCACGGCAGGAACGAGACGAGGGCGTTGATCCAGGCACTGTCATCTTTCACGACGGAGAAGCGTATCCCCTGCTTTGTCCACTCTGCAATCACGCCGCTGTCGATGAACGGGAGAGTAAGACTGAACTTCTGAAACGAGATGTTCTTGCCGCCCCTCGTGATTGTGCCCGGCTTTTTCAGGACGCCGTGGAAGTCGAAGTTGGTCAACTCTGACTTCTTGATCGTCGCTTCAGCAATCTCGCCGCTCTTCAGGAGTTGTTCATACTCCGTGTAGGTCAACTCGACTTCCGTCCCCTCGGTTCCCTTGAACAAGGTCATCACCAAAAAGACGAGAAGGATGATTGCCGACCAGCTCAGGACAACCTTCAGCACTTTGTTCCAATTGAAATCATCGTCGCCACGGAACTGCTGGCCACTGCGCCGACCCTTGCCGGGGCGCTGGAATGTGCGCCGCCGCTCGGAGTCTCCACCTCGCTTGTCTGTCTTCTTTTGCTCTTCCATAAACTCAGAATGCTCCTCTCTGGCGTCTAGGCCTCAGGCGCCGTGCTCTCCTTCAGCTTGTAAATGTCTTTCAGGTTCCGCATCTTCTGCGCGTAGTCGAGACCATACCCGATGACAAAGTCTCGCGGGATGGTGAAGCCGACATAGTCAAGGCGGATCGCGGTCTTCACAGCCACCTTCTTGTACAGTAGTGTAACAATGCGGAACGATTTCGGGTTCTCTTTCTCAATCAGGTGCTTGATGTACTCCATCGAGAGGCCGGAATCCACAATATCCTCAACAATGATGATGTCGCGCCCTTCAACTTGGCAGTTCAGATCCTTCAACAGCTTCACGTCTCCCGAGCTGATCTTCGCGTCGCCATAGCTCGACAGCTTGAGGAAGTCGACCTCGCAGTCGATGGTGACTTCACGGATCAGGTCGGCAAAAAAAATAAATGAACCGTTGAGTATCCCAATGAATACCGGAACGGTTCCCCTATAGTCTTTACTGATTTGCCGCGCAAGTTGTTTCACCCTCGTCTTGAGACGGCGCTCGCCGATCATCGTGACGAAGGTATCGCCATTAACCTTTACCCCTTTTGCCATTCGTCCTTTCTGGTGTTCGTGTGAACTCAAGCTTCATTACCCGCTTCGTGCCGCTCGTGATCTTGAACCTGTCGTCGATCCTCTGTCCGCACACCCACACTACTTGGCCGTCTTTGGTCTCGAGGATCGGGATCTGATGTTTCTCGTAGATCGGGATTTTTGCATCCACAAAGAAATCACTGATCTTCTTCTTCGTCTTCATCCCGAGCGG
>CAYHRX010000282.1:0-5111 GCA_964359075.1 uncultured Chitinophagales bacterium | reverse complement strand
TTTTCGAACGGTGCCAAAATCGTCTCCACGCTCTCCTTTTGCTACGGCATTAGCTTGGCGTATCAGCCAGCGGCGGAGGTTTTCCTTCAACGCGAGACCATCATCCGGATCCCCGAACAACTCGACGAGCTTTTGCTCAACAACAGTTGATAGCATCTGAGCAAACTCCTTCTTGGTCATGTGAGCGATAGTCGCAGGCAACTTGGTGACTTCTTCAAACGGCTGCTACGAGTATTGGAGCTGCAACTTGTCCCGAATTCCTTGGGGGCCCAGTATGCCGCGAAACCTCACTTCACATAGTAGTCAATCACCCTGTTCAGCGCTGCGCTGCATACCGGGTCGAAGTCCACGAGACTGAGCGAGAACATCCGGCAGTCAACCGCCGGTCGGTACAACCCCTTCGAGGCATAGCCCGCACCCTCAAACGCACCGACCTTGCCAGCATACTTGGAGGTCTTCCTCAACTCAATCAGAGCTTTGAACAAAGGCTCGCGCTTCTGGTAGTAGTCGGGAGCGAGGCGGTCGAGCTTTGACTGGATTGCGGTGATGCTATCGTATTGCGCCTTCTCCCACGGCGTCGGTACCTCGACGCCCGGTGTCATGAACCCATTCCACTTCACGTTCTTCTTGTCGACCAATGCCGTTACGTTCGGCTCCCACGGCTCAATACCCGGCGAGTAGAAATCGTTGTACCCTGTCTGCGATGCGTAGTACTCATCTCCAAGTCCGGCGAACGAGTGCCCGAACTCGTGCACGTACACATACTCCATCTGCCACTTCTGATCCTTGTTCTCCTCTTTCGTGTAGGTCGTTGCGTACAGGTTGAAGATGCCTCCTCCGCCATACCGGGTATCGTTGATCAGGATACAGATCGCATCGTACGGCGCAGCCGCAGCGGCATCACGCAGACTCTTGTTATCCATCGTGAGGACATACCGTGGCGTGTTGAACGTGTTGTACTGGCAGCCGAGGGGGTTTCTCTTCCAGACATTCTTATCAGGGACATCGATGCCGGACTCCTTCGCCTCCACCTCCACCAGCCACGCGTTGAAGTCCTTCTTGCGGCTCTTGAAGGGCTCGGTTGAGAATAGGACATCGTTGAGCTGCTTCGCATCGGCTCTGAACTTCTCCATGTCGGCCTTCGTGTAGCCATCTCCCACAATAACAATGTCAACCTTGTTTGCCGGAGCGCCGTTGTTCATCAGTGGAGTGAGCTTGAATGAAGTGGAACGCTTTTCTTTGTTGACCTCGGTCGACTTGGTGGGATCGATCACCGTGGTGAAAACCTCATGGTACACCATCTTCTTGTCCCTCCGGACGATGGTGAGCTGCACGGATTTCTTTGGGTACGGGAAGCGCACAGTCTCGGAGAACGTGCGGTAGACGCCGGCCAGCGCTTCATCCGTGGTTTGCCACTCGTTATAGATGGAGGAGAACCCCTGTGAGAAGATCATTGTGTTCGTTGCAAGGTCGTACACACGGAAGCCGTACTCCCCGAGGTTCAGATCGTCCACGAGGTTCGTCCGTGTGCCGGGCCAGGAGCCTTCCTCGTACACCTGATCCAGCGTGATGCGGTCCTCTCCTTTGGTGCCGGTATGGTAGTAGTCGACACGCATCGTCTTGTCGGTGAAGAACCGGTCGTAGTTCACCGCCGCCATGACGTTCACGGACACAGTGGCAAGTGTCAGTAGCAAGAATGATGTTCGATGCACAGCAACCTCCTGTGGTTGTTCGTGTACTGGTTAAGTGATGGATAGTTATTTGAAATAGAATCTTGCGCCGATGCCAACGTTGGCGCTCAGCTCGGTAGCCGGAGCAAGCTCAAGGATCGGTGCGAACTCGGCAAAGATCTCGATCGGTGCGTTTCTCATCCACCAGGCACACCCAAATGGAATACGCACACCGAAGATGCCCGTCCCCTTCCGGATTGCGATCCTCCCTCCAATCCCGACGAACAGCGGTATCCGTTCCTTTGATTCAATCACATCCGGGAAGTGCCACAAGAAATCTGCATGGATATGGAACGAGCCTTTGGCCCTGAACGAATACGCCAGGCCACCGTCAATCGCATTCTGCTGCGATACCCAGCCTTTCGCACTTATTCCGGTCGGCTCGCCGAGCAACACTCCGATGCCGAACCCGCTATCCTGAGCAAGCGCGACAAACGAGAGTGGAACACACAGAACAAAGAACAGAAGAACTCTTCTCACAACTCCTCCAAATAATCCTACTTCACGCTCAACAGCTCAACATCAAACACCAGCTCTGCATTCGGCGGGATAGCGTCCCCTGCGCCACGAGCACCGTAGCCAAGCTGGGGCGGGATGACCAGCTTCCGTCTTCCTCCCACTTTCATCGTCGCGACTCCTTCGTCCCAACCCTTGATAACCTGTCCGACGCCGATGACGAAACTGAACGGCTGCTCCCGATCAACGGAGCTGTCGAACTTCTTTCCATCAGTGAGGTAGCCTGTATAGTGAACCGTAACGCTACCACCCTTTCGGGGACTCTCTCCTTTGCAGACGACCATATCGATGTACTTCAACCCACTGGCTGTTGACTCTTCTTGCATTCTGGTTTTCTCTCCGGGATATTTTGATTTGACTTCCTTCTTCTAGCCGGCGGCCATTGTTGCCATACAAAGTGCGACGACCGTTGCTACGACGATCAAAGATCGTGACTTTTTTTTCCTGTGGTGAATGACGCTTCAACGAACGGACTAAAGATAGGTGTTTCGGAGATGAAATAAAAGGAATCCCTTGAATCTGAAATCCGATTTAGAAGGTCACGCAAAGCCGCGAAGTCGCCAAGTCGCAGAGGGAGTTAATATGCCGCTTCGCTCTCACCGAATTCTTTCCGCCTTTGCGTGAGGTTCTACGTCGGAATTCAGGTTGAATCTTACAGACTCACCGCATATCTTGATGAGGCATTGTTCAATGAATTGAATGGACATACTTTGAAGACACTTCCTGCTCTCTCCGGCGTACTCCTCTTCACCATTACATCACTGCTTGCCCAGACAGACTCAACAACGCGACCGGATCCGCTTGAACCTGGAAGCCATTCCTTCGCACGGCCCAACGAAGCAATCATCAGACATCTCGATCTTGATCTGAACGTTGATTTCCAGAAGAAGGTGATTGTTGGTAAGGCGAGCTTGTTCTTCCAGAACAAATCCGGCACCGACAAGCTGTTCCTTGACACCCGTGGCCTGACCATCAGGCGGGTAACGCTTGAGCAGAAAAACCTGAAGACATCATTCCGACTTGGCGAACCCTCTCCGCGTCTTGGTCAGGCACTTATCATCGACATCCTCCCCAACACAAAACTCGTTCATGTCTGGTACGAGACAACCGAGGGCGCAGATGCATTGCAGTGGCTCACGCCTGCCCAGACCGCAGGTGGACAATTGCCATTCCTCTTTACACAATCACAGGCGATTCTTGCCAGAACGTGGGTCCCGTGCCAGGACGATCCGCGTGTTCGGATGACGTACAGGGCAAAAGTCAAGGTCCCACCCGGCATGCTCGCGCTGATGAGTGCGCAAAACCCCACCAGGAAATCCAAGAACGGTGTGTACGAGTTCCACATGCCGCAGCCAATTCCCTCCTATCTTCTCGCTCTCGCAGTCGGAGATATTGAGTTCAGAAGCATTAGTGGCCGCTGCGGAGTGTACGCGGAGCCGTCTGTCGTGGACAAAGCAGCGTGGGAGTTTGCCGACCTCGACTCGATGATGGCTGCCGCCGAGCAACTGTACGGGCCGTATCGTTGGCAACGGCATGATGTGATTGTTCTTCCACCAAGCTTCCCGATGGGCGGGATGGAGAATCCAAGACTGACATTTGCCACACCGACACTGCTGACCGGGGATCGGTCACTTGTATCCACGATTGCGCACGAACTGGCACATTCCTGGTCAGGGAACCTCGTCACCAACGAAACATGGGACGACATCTGGCTGAACGAAGGCGTCACCACCTACATCGAGCGCCGGGTGACTGAGGCCGTGTACGGACGAAAGCAAAGCGAGATGGAAGCTCACCTTGGTCTTCAGGACTTGAAGAAGGAGATCGAACAGGAACTCGGCCCTACGAATCCTGACACGCGTCTGCGTCCGGACTACTCAGGGCGTAACCTTGACGATGCCATCAGCATGGTTCCATACGAGAAGGGCTACCTCTTCCTTCGCACTCTTGAGGAAGCCGTGGGGCGAGAACGATGGGACTTGTTCTTGCGTGGATACTTCGACCGCTTTGCATTTCAAACAATGACAACGGAGAGATTCGTTTCCCATCTCAACGAAGACCTCATCAAGTCCGACACATCGCTGGCTGCGCGAGTTCGTGTCGATGAGTGGCTGCACAAGCCGGGCCTGCCCGCTGACATCCCGATGATCAGCACTGAAGCCTTTACGACGGTCGCAGCACTGGCGAAGTCGTTCTCGGAAGGCACGTGGCCAGTACGACCGGCTCCCTTCAAATGGACAACACAGGAGACTCAGCACTTCCTCCGCAGCCTCCCAAAGCCGATGTCACTTCAACAGATGACGGAGCTTGATAATGAGTTCAAGTTCACAGAGAGCGGCAATAGCGAGATACTTGAAGAGTGGTTCCAACATGTAATCCCCGCCAAGTACGAAGCGGCGTATCCTGCACTTGAGAAGTTCCTGATCGGGATTGGACGCTTGAAGTACCTCAAACCACTTTACGCGGAGTTGGTGAAGACGCCCGATGGACTCGAGATAGCGCGGCGCATCTACAAACAAGCACGGCCCGGCTATCACCCCATAACGGCAGGCGCGCTTGACAGGGTAGTGAGGTGGGAACAGGAAGAGAGATGAACTATGACGTTGTTGTAGCTGGCGCCGGTGCCGCGGGATTGATGTGCGCCATCGAGGCGGGCAAGCGGGGTAGATCGGTCCTTGTGCTGGAACGAAACCAGATCATCGGCGAGAAGATTCGCATCTCGGGTGGCGGCAGGTGCAACTTCACGAATGTCATTACCCAACATGAGCACTATCTGTCCAACAACCCCCACTTCTGCAAGTCGGCGCTTGCCCGGTATACGCTTGAAGATTTCATCACGCTTGTGGAACGACACGGAATCCATTA
>CAYHRX010000281.1:0-5112 GCA_964359075.1 uncultured Chitinophagales bacterium | reverse complement strand
ATCACGATCTCACCTGTGTACTGCCTCGGGCCCCAGATCCAGTAGTTGTTGTGCAGGCCAATAGACTTTGGCAGCCCGTACTTGGCGCCGAAGAAATCAATTGCTCCACATCGTCCGTAGTTGTCGGCAAAGATCGCGCACGTCGCTTTCTCCTCAACGGTAAGTGCGTTGAAGACCCTTGCCACTGCCGCGGCTTTCTCCTCCCATCCAAACCTGTCGGCGTAGAACTGCGGAAGCTTCTCCAGTTGCTTCGCCTCAGCAGTGTGTGGCGCCATGCCCAACGCATCCTGATACCGGACGTACGTCTCGACGGGCAGCAGAGGTCTGGCGAGTGGGGCAAGGAAACATCCGCTGATGATCAGCAGCCCGAAGTATGCGGGCTTCATCCATCGCCATGAAGACCCGGCAAACCATCGCTCGAACATAACGGCGCCTGCTGCCATCAGCACGCCGTATGCAGGCGAGAGGTATTCCGCCTTGCTGTGTCCGTTCACGATAAGGATGGTGAATGCCGCCACGTAGATGATGCCGAGCGGTCTGAACTGCCGTCCGCTCTTGCTGAAGTAGAAGTAGAGTCCGGCCAGCCACAGGGGGAGGGTGATGGGGTTCTGCAGCAGGATTTGTCCGACGATGAACGTGAGCGCCGTTTGCGACGAGTACTTTTCGCCGGTGGCATTGCGGATAAACTCGAGGTGTGCGAAGTCGTGCGTGATGTTCCAGATGATGTAGGGGAGGAAGATGAGCGCAGCAACACTGCCCGCAATCCACGGCCACCGCGTCCTGAGCCAGAAGCGGTACGGCGTGAGAGCAATGCCCGCGGCAATCCCGAACCCGAGCCACAGCATGCTGATCTTGTTGAGCAGGCCGATGCCGAGGAGAAGACCGAGGAGGAGCCAGAGGGTTGCCTGTGACATCTTTCGACTCCCTCCTCTCGGAAAATGCTCTGGAGTCGGTCGCTCAAGATGACTTGTCGTTGTGTCACCCTGAGCGACCCCGACTGGGTCGGGGGAGTACTTTCGGCTCCCTCCTCTCGGAAGATGCTCTGGCGTCGGTCGCTCAAGATGACTTGTCGTTGTGTCACCCTGAGCGACCCCGACTTTGTCGGGGGAGTCGAAGGGTGACCTGAGCATCCGGACCAGCACGTATGCCGTGAGCGACCAGATCAGGATGTCGAAGCTGTTCATGGAGAAGATGCTGAACATCGCCATGTAGATGGGGGAGAGAAGAACGGCAACGGCAGTCAGAACTTGAGCGAACCTGCCACCACCAAGCTCTCGTGTGATCATCCCGGCAATGACGACGTTCGCTCCGGCTGCCATGGCCGGAAGAATTCGGAGAGCGACCAGTGAATCGCCGAACAGCATCCGGCTCAATGCCAGCACCTGAATGAGGAATGCGATGAAGCCGAGTGACAGAAGGAGTGCCACATCGGGCGTGATGCGTAGTCGTCGTTCGTCGGTCTGAGTGATCATGAGGGTTGGATGATGTATGTGTACTTACTTCACCAACAGCATTTTTCTGGCTGCTGTGAATTCATCAGCCCGCAGCACGTAGTAGTACACTCCGCCGCTCAAGCCTGTCGCATCCCACGTCACCTCGTACGTTCCGGGTTGCTTCACCTCGTTGACGAGCGTTGCGAGCTCGCGACCGAGCAGATCGTAGATCCTCAGCTTCACTGCTGACCCCTCCCCGGCCCTCCCCTTGGCTTGGTTGGAACTCAGAGGGGGGAGGGAGTACTGAATCGTTGTGCTCGGATTGAACGGGTTCGGGTAGTTCTGGTACAAGCGGAACTCGGCAGGCAGTTCGGCGGATTCTTCTTTCACATCCACAAGACTCGGCCTACCGTACACGCCATCGTGAGCGACATTGTACTGCCAGATGGGGATGGTGAGCTTGCTCCGGTTGTATGCGATGCCGGTGTTCCAGAGATAGACGTTGGTGAATGGGGACGATGTTCCTTCACGTGCCGCCCCGACGATATCAAGGATGCCGTCGCGGTTCACATCGGTCAGGCAGGGCATATTGAAGAATGTCGTGCCTGTTGCATAGATCGGCCAGCCGCTCAGTGGTGTGCCATCGTGGTTGTAGGCAAGGTAGACTCCGGCAGTTGTGTTGTCATCGATTATCAGCTCTGGCATTGGATCACCATCGAGATCGCCGATGGCAACCTGATTGTTGATGGCATTGATCGGGCCGATGGGGAAGCCCGCAAGCGGCAGACCGGCGCTGTTCCATGCAAACACATAGTCGGCGGGGACGCCGCTCAACACTTGGTCACCGACGGCAATATCGAGGAGCGTGTCGGCATCAATGTATCCAACAGCAGGTGGACCGTAAATCCAGTAGCCCGTTGACTGAGGCCAGTTCGGGAATTGAGTGCCGTCTCTTTTGAGAATGAACACATAGCCGCCACCACCAAGCACGTGAGTACCGAAGATGATCTCTCTGTATCCATCCCGATCAAGGTCTGCAAGCACGGGGGAGGAGTATGAATTCACAGCGGCAAACGGCATGAAGAACGGGAAGCCCGACAGCGAGTCGCCGTTCGCTTTCCAGGCATACAGTGCGGTGTATGACTGCCCGATAACTTCCGGTACACCGTCGCCGGTGATGTCTCCAACCGCGGCGCTCGACGCGGGCACATGTCCGATGGGCTTCGGCCAGCCGGGGTAGACCGTGCCGTTGCCCCGGTACACCCAGACCTCGCCCACGGGGTAGAGTCGTTTGTTAATGATGATTTCAAGTGCGCCGTCGCCGTTCAAATCCGCAAGCACGGGCGTGCGCGTTGAGTACCCGTGATTGATGGGGAAGCCGGTCACATTGCTTCCGTCCTTCTCGAATGCGTACACGCTCCCGCCCGACGTTGCACCGTGGTTTGTGGCAACGATCTCTTCAATGCCGTCACCGTCAATATCACCGAACGCCGGTGCCCCCTCAAACGGATACGCCGCAGCTGTCTTTGGCCAGCCAGGAACATTTGTACCATCCATATTCCACGCCTGCACCGTGTAGCCGATGTTGTACACGATCTCCAACTCGGGGTCTGCATCCATGTTGCACACAATACCCCCTTCGATTGATTGACCCGAGATGTGCTTCGGGAATCCGCCGAAGAGAGGGAACGTATCGAGGTTCACCGTGCGGTGGTGCGCTCCGTGCTCATCCTGGTCGATGATGTTGATGTTGTTCATGACGTCAGGGAGAATGAGCTTGCCGGAGATACTTGTGATTGCTGGAGCAGTCCCATGGTTGTGCTCTTCAAGGGAACTGAAGCCCGAAAGAACTGCCGTGGCAAAGATGATGAGAAAACTGAAGAATGATGTTTTCATGACGACTACCTTCCAGATGTTGATTGTTTGTGCGGGACAATCTCGTAAAACACGCTTGATTCATCCACTTCGAGTATTCTCGCGTCGATATTCAAGTCCGAAGTCAACGCAAGGAATTGATCCGGCCCGACCGTCGTTGCAGTGAAGCCGTCCTTGCATACAATCACGCCGTTTCGGGTTCTCTCAGTATCAATTTCACCCAGGAGGCCGGCCTTTGATTGTAACTGAAACCACTCCAACCGATGCTGCCAGAATTTTTCAGAGTAACTTGAGAAGAGGATGAGCCCCCCAGGTTTGGTGACACGAATGCTCTCTCGGATCAACTTCAACTGGTCGATATGGAATGCTGAAATCCCATTTTGAATGCACACGACGGTGTCGAAAGTGCTGTCACGAAAGGCGAGGTGAACGGCATCCATTTGAACCAGATGGCAATGTGAAATAGTGCTGAGGGTCTCCCGTCCCATCAGCAAGCTGGAGAAAGCCGCGTCAATGCCGATGATGATTGCAACCCTGCCGGCAAGCGCAGGCAGGAGTCGTCCGTACCCACAGCCCAGCTCAAGAACAGTGTCGCCGGGACGGATTCTCTGCAAAACATGATGGAGTTCCGCCTCCAGGTACTGCCGGACCCGCGGGGGAGCGATGTCGTAGCAAATCTTCAGTCGCTCTGCGGAGAGTGTGCTGGTGTAGTAGTTATTCTGGTTGCTCATTCATATGACTTCTCGGCAAACAATGGAACGAGCACAATAATCCTTTTCAACAAAGGGAGTGTCGGTGTTTGCCGTGTTATGTGCCGTGCAGCGAGCAAGGATTCTCACTTAAAGTTGCTTCTAATTGTTTCCAGAACATAATAGACGGGTACAATTGCAGCAAGCTTACCTCCTGTGTCGTCAGAAATGGTTCCTTTGACGATCCCAACACACTGAGCCCTAGTACCATACTCGGGCATGGTGAGAGCGGGAGAATCGGAATATGGCCAAGGCATCAAGAAGACTGGCGCACCACTGAAGCCCCCGATGCTTGGCTTGTCGAGGAGGAAGAACGTTTGTTCGGGTTCTAGAGAATCGGGCTTTATTCTAACAAGGCCGCTAGCAGCCTTTGATTCACTGGTGATTGGTGAAAAATGAATGCGAGTTCCAAGTGCGAGCGGAAAACCCATCGCCACAAGTGGTCGTTTCCGTTGTGGTGGCGTAAGTTTCTGCTCTATCATCCCCAAAGGAATGAAACGTCCGCTCAGTTGTTCTCCTGCTTTACCGTGTAGCAAAAGGCGCAGTAAGGCTATGTCTGCTTCTTGGTGAAATTTCCAGTCGAGTGTTGGACTTTGAGGAGTCACGTCAGCCAATGAAAACGAGTACGGAACATAGTTTGAATCTCCAACTGTGCCAACGCTCTCGGGTTTTAGAAATGATGCAACGTGCTTTGCCGTTACGAGATATGCTGAATTGCTGTCCGCTATGAGGAACCCAGTTCCTATTCTATTATCTTGGCGTAGGTAAACTACTGTGATTGATAGTTGATCGAGTGTTTGAGCTACCCCGGCATCTGCAGAGAGCAAGAAGGCAAATATGGTTAGAAAGAACCTGTTCATCATTCGTTTTCCTTGAATGTCAAGCTGCATGGCACATCCCTGTTCCTCCACCACGGTGCGTGTATTTCATTTTAGACTCTCTCCACCACTACCGCCACTCTCTGTCTTCTCTATCTACCTTCTTTGGCGACCTCCCCTTTATGAGGCTGTCTAAAAAGTAACAGGTTGAGATGAAAAAAAGGCTCGCGATTTCTC
>CAYHRX010000280.1:3633-5115 GCA_964359075.1 uncultured Chitinophagales bacterium | reverse complement strand
TTGTCTACTATGTTCTGTCGTTGTCGAAGTCCGGCAAAACTCAAATTTCATACACCACCACCGATCATGCGCTCACCTCTGTCGTCCTTCCGGATGCCGCCGGATATTCCGACCCTCTATCAGCCGAATGGCAGAACGTGAATCCGACGGACCTTCCTCTTATCTCTCTTTGGCAGCGCGACACCCCCTTGGACCGTGTCCATGTCCAATCGGTAAACGATGGGAAGTTGATCGTATTCAGACTTGAGTGGGAAGATGCAACCCGAGATGATGACGGGATGCATGTGTCGAAGTTCGGTGATGCGGCAGCAATTCAGTTTCCTCTCGACCCGGTGAGCGAACCGTTCTTCGGGATGGGTGATACGAGTTTTGTTGTGAATATCTGGCACTGGAAAAGTTGGTGGGAGAAGGATCTGCGGGAGTTTGTTGGAGTCAACAGCGTATTCCCGCACAACGCAACAGACTTCTACCCGTTCGATGTTGCCGGCGGATCGCGAGCAGAGTATTTTGCCAGTGCAGACTCGGCAAAGGTGCTCTCCAAGCCATGGAATGCAGGTTGGGGATCAGGCAACCTGCTCAGCGCGCAACTGCACACCACATCGGTCGAAGATCTGAACGGCAAGGGATTCGGCACTCTGACATCTCAACCCGTCTCGCAACAAAACGTCTCAGGCAAAGGCGTCTGGAAGGACGGAAAGTGGAGTGTGGTCATAAGTCGCATACTGGGCTCTAAAGAGGGTAACGACGTGCTGCTGGAAGCCGGGCTGACAATTCCCGTGGCGTTCGCCGTTTGGGATGGATCGCTCGGCGACCGCAATGGACAGAAGATGGTGACGAACTGGTACAAGCTCACAATCAGGAAATAGGATGAACACTGAAGATCAGGAGTCCGCTATCCTCGCGGCGTTGACTCGAAGCAGAGTCTACAAGTCACTGGCGAAAGCATTCTCATATCCATCACAGGAAGCGTTCGAGTTCATCTGTAGTCCGATGTTCCGGGAAGCTTTTCTTGATCTCGCTGACACGTACGACGACGATGCATCCCTGCGTCGGCGCTGCGAAGAGCTGACCGCGATGCATTCATCTCTCAGCGCACCGGACCGACGTGAACTCCTTGAGCAGGAGTACAACCGTCTCTTTGCGCATATCGGGTCAGCGAAGTGCCCTCCGTACGAGACTGAATACGGTCATGAGAACGTGTTTCAGAAAACGGAGGCGATGGCGGACATCGCCGGTTTCTACAACGCCTATGGCCTGGAAGTGTCGTCTGTAAACACCGACCGCGTGGATTTCATCGGGACGGAACTGGAGTTTATGGCGTACCTCTCTCTCCATGAAGCATACGCGCTCGAGCATTCAGAGGACGAGCATCTTGCGGTGTGCCTTGACTCGCAGCGGAAGTTCATGGCCGAACATTTGGGAAGATGGGCAACGGTGCTGACCAGGATTCTTTCCAACGCCAGTCGTGATCGGTTCTACTCG
>CAYHRX010000280.1:0-3623 GCA_964359075.1 uncultured Chitinophagales bacterium | reverse complement strand
ACTCGTGGCTCGGATCAGTCACCGACAAGTTTGTAGCGCTCGAGATATCCAGACTCGGCGTGCAGGTGCAGAAGGTGACTGGACCGAGCAAAGGCAGCCAGGAATCCCCTGAGCCGTTCGAGTGCAGTGCGTGTGTTTCACTCGAGTTGGGAGGAGAAACCCCCGAGAATCATGCAGTGTGAAATAAACAGAAGAAGACGCAAAAGAGGGACAATCAATGAACAGAAGACATAGTGGAAAGAAACACCTGATCGCACATTGGTGGGTGCCGTCAGCGTTTGCCGGACTTGTGCTGCTGATGGTGGCGCAAGCCTGCAAGAAAGAAGACTCCCCCGTCGCAAATCCGCCAATCAATTATAACAACATCACCACGATCCAGTACTCACAGCACGTGCAACCGTTGTTGAGTGGTTCCTGCGCAACTGCCGGCTGTCACGACGCGGCAACGAAGAAAGCCGGACTCTCGTTGATCTCATGGAGTGAGCTTATCAAGGGATCGACGTACGGCGAGGTGATTGTCCCCTTCCAGGCCCAACGCAGTCTGCTGACGGAGCTTTTTGATGGAACCGTGCTGCGCAAGGCGCACCCGGCGTTGAGCGGCGCCGGATGGACAACAGATCAATTCACCTTCCTCAAACGGTGGATCAACGAAGGGGCGAAGGATGACGTGGGTATGGTTCCGTTCGAACACTCAACGCGCAAGCTCTACTGCCCGAACCAGGCGGACGACAATGTGGCGATCATTGATATCGACAACCAGGTGGTGAAGAAGTATGTCAATGTCGGCAACTCGCCCGCCAACGATGCGCCGCATTTCATCGTGGCAAACCAGCGCAACTGGTACGTGTCGCTTATTGGAGCAGGACAGGTGTGGAAGTTCGATGCGCATACAGACACGCTTGTGAAGACCGCCATAGTTCCCGGTTCGCCGGCACTGCTCGAGCTGACGCCGAATGGAGAGAAGCTCTACATCTCTCAATTCATGACATCCAGCACCAACAGGGTCGTCGTGCTGAACACTGCGACCATGACGGTGATAAAATCCATCCATGTCTGGTACATGCCGCACGGTATGCGGATGAACAACGCAGGCACCCGTCTCTTCGTGGCCAACATGGTGTCGGATAACATTTCGGTGATCGATGTGGCAACGGACAGTGTGGTGGCAACCGTGCCTGTCGCATACGACGCTCGTCCGTTCGGTCCGACGAAGTACATGCCAATGGAAATAGCCGTCTCACCGAACGACAGTATCGTGATGGTGACTTGCTCTGAGTGGCAAGAGGTGAGGATGTTTAGTGCCACTACGAACGCGCTGCTGGATTCATTCCATGTTGGCAACCAGCCGTGGCATCTGCAGTTCACGCCCGACGGCCAGTTCTGTTATGTCTCCAATCGTCGCGGCAACTCCGTCTCCCAAATCCATATCCCGATGCGTCATGTCATGTCGACCATAACTCTCGCTTCCACATTTGCATACCCGCATGGCGTTGACATCTCCGCCGATGGACGATATGTTTTCGTGTCGAATGAAAACGTGAGTCACGTCTACACTCCCCGTTACAACACGGAGTGGGTAGGCAACGTCTGCGTCATTGATCATGTGAGCGGTCAAGTAGTGAAAGTGATTGAAGTCGGTGAAATGCCAACGGGTCTCTCTGTCGGACGATAACTAAGGAGCTTGGTCAGACTTATGAAAAAGTATATTGCATGTATTCTCATTGCCCTGATTGCGGTTGCGGTCGGATGCAAGGATCAGGGCTCGCCTGCACCCGCGGGTAACAATCCTCAGTTCTCTCTCGGCGCCTTTGAGTCCGCACAGACGTGTTCAACCTGTCACCCACAGCAATACAACGAGTGGGCTGGCTCGATGCATCGTTACGCGTCGAACGACCCGATCTGGATGCTTGCTGCCAACGGCTTGCAGGGGAGTACGCAAGGGAGGCTCAAGGATTGGTGCTGGCAGTGTCATTCTCCGATAGGCTTTCTCACGGGTAATGCGCCGCCCACATTCCAGTTTTCTGACTTGCCGGCGATCGTTAAAGAAGGTGTGAATTGCGACGTGTGCCATGTATTGCGAGGTCCGCACACGACAACCAATCAAAACATCAAATATAACTTCCAACCGGGGCGACAGAAGTTGGGGACTCTGGCGAATCCAATTCCAGCAGGTGTTCACGAATCCGTCTATGACGCATCGATAGGTCGTTCAGAAGCATGCAGGGAATGTCACGACTTGTTCGTCAATCACCTTCCTGCCGAAATCACCTTCACCGAATGGCAGAACAGTGCATGGGGTGCAATGTCGGTGGAATGCCAGGACTGCCATATGCAGAAGTACACCGGCCAGGCGGCGGTAGGTGGGCCAGTGCGGCAAAACCTGCACAGTCACGACTTCGTCGGTGTGGATGTAGCAGTGACAGATTTTCCGAACAAACAGGGGCAGCGAGCGGCTGCAGACTCGCTATTGAAAAATGCTGCTTGCATGAGCGTTGATGCCCCGACACATGGCAGCAGGACTGATACGATCCAAGTGAGTGTCCGGGTGTGCAACGACAAGACCGGCCATAATATCCCCACGTCGGTCTTTTTCTTCAGGCAAATGTGGGTTGAGGTAACCGTGTACAGCGGCCCCGACACAGCGTATCGCTCGGGCAATCTCGATGTGAACGGCGACTTGATGGACCGCCATAGTGCGTTGCGTCCAGATGCCGACAAAGACCTGATGCTGTTTTCCGGCTATCTCTTCAAGAATGGAGTAGAGTCAAATGTGTTCGAGCTGGATTCGCTTGTGAACACATCGTTGCCTCCATTTGCTTCGCGGACCGGCCACTATCGATTCCGGGTTCCAAGAGCGGGATTGTGGTTCGTGAAGACCCGATTGCTGTTCAGACCGTTTGGTCCGTATCTGTTCCGTGCCGTTGGAGGTGATCAGTACATCCGTGAGATCCCAACGTATGAGATGGTGACAAACGAAACAAGCATCATTGTCAATTGAGCCGATGACTTCTCTTGCAGACATGAGTGTCCTTGAGAAAAGGCCATCGTCAACAAGAAGGGCGGCAATCCTCGGAGCATCCTTGATGTCGTTCCTGTTTCTTATCGCCGTTGCTGTCTTGGGCGAAGGGAACGACATTCAACTGTGGCTTCCGGGCACACAGCCGGGACAGACAACCGAGCCTGAGACTGTTCAACGATGCCAGTTTTGCCATCCTCAACAGGTCAAAGAGTGGACTGGCAGCATGATGGCGCACGCGACACGAGACCCGATGTTCAACGCGCTGCTTGCGATCACCACAAAGTACACTATCACCCGTGGCTTCGACACGCCGGAGTACTGCTTGCGGTGTCACTCGCCTTCGGCATGGCTTGCAGGCCGGTCGCACGAGCTATCGGTGCAGTCGCTCTTCGGCACCGACCTCGATGGCGTGCATTGCGATTTCTGCCATCGCTCCGTTGATCCCATGCAACCCGAATCAACGGCAATCGTTGGTGGCACCGTGCCGGGATACGGGAATGGGATGTACGTTGTTCAGCGCAATGGGCAGCCTGTCCGTGGGGCAAGAGGCGGCTTGCCCGAACACTGTGAGGCCACGAAGGCCGATTCATTCTACCGCACAAGC
>CAYHRX010000279.1:0-5132 GCA_964359075.1 uncultured Chitinophagales bacterium | reverse complement strand
GGCTTGACCACCGGCCTGCAAGCGGTAGAAATACAGTCCGCTCGGTAAGCCTGTTGCATCGAAGGTCACCCCGTATGTCCCTGCCGACTTATTCTCATTCACCAGAGTCCTCACTTCCTTTCCCAACATATCGTACACCTTGAAAATGATGAATGATGAATAAGGAATACTGAATGAAAAAGTCGTTGACGGGTTGAAGGGATTGGGGTAGTTCTGAGCCAGTTCAAATCTCAGAGGGAATCTTCCATCATTCAAACCGACCGACGTTGTCGGCTGCACGCTCTTGAACACTGCGCCGGACGGCGTCCCGACAAACGCCCGATCGATAGAATTGACCGCGATACCGTTTACAATGGTACTTGTTAGCCCGCTGCTTCTCTGCTCCCAACTACTGCCCGAATCTGTCGACCGGTACACGTAAGCCCACGTTGAAAGAAAAATATGGCCGGCCGAATTCTCCGCAAAGTACACCGTTGTCAGCAAGGGAAGCGAATGCTGCCAGCTCGAGCCACGATCCGTGGACCTGAAAACCCCGCCAGGCCCATATTGATTCGACACGTAAATGTAACCGGTCGTCGGTGAAGCAAAAATGGAAACAATATTACTGCCCGGACTGAGCGCAGCGTTCCAGGTGAGCCCATGGTCTGTGGACTTATGGACTGCGCCTTCCAGACCACCGGCGTACACGTTATCGTCCCCATCCACCGTCACGGTCCGAAGGTTGGACTCTGTCAGACCGGTAATGGACCAGGTGTTTCCATTGTTCGTGGATTTGAACAGGCCGTCAAATGTAGGAGCATAAATCGCCCCTGACTGATCAATCGCGAGGTGCCCGATTGATACCGAGAAGAGACCGCTGTTTGTCTGAACCCACGTAACACCGCCGTTGCTGGAACGATATACTCCTGCCTCGAACGTTGAAGCAAACAGAAATCCGTCATGGCTCTTGATGGAGTACACGTTAAACGTTGAGAGTCCCAGGCTGATCCAGTTGGCCCCGTCGTTTGTTGATTTATGAACACCGAACTGCGTTCCCGCGTAGATGGCATCGGCGGAATCAATCAGAAATGTATGTATTGTCCCCTGAGTTGGCGAGGTAACTTGCTGCCAGAAATTCTGTGCCGGACTCGATCCTCCAGCCAGGAAAAGAAGGAGAGCAAACGAAAGCAATGTTTTCATGACTACCTCTTCTGTTGTTGTCCCTGTTGATAGCGTTGTCTCTGATGCCGTTACTTCAGCAGCACCATCCGTGACTCGGTTATTTCATCAACAGCATCTTCTTGATCTCGCGTCGGCCGTTGCTTTCCAATCTGTAAAAGTACGTTCCGCTTCCTACGTTTGTCGCATCCCAACGCACTGAATAGCTGCCGGGTAATTTCTCTTCATTCACAAGTGTTGTCACTTCACGTCCAAGAACATCAAACACTTTCAGAGAGACATTTCCTGTTTTTGCAAGGTCGTATCGAATCGTGGTCGACGGGTTAAAGGGATTGGGATAATTCTCAAGCAGTCTGAACGAACTGATATCCGAACTCTCTATGACATCTGTAGTAGAGTCGGTGGCGATGGCATAGAGAAAGGAATGCGGATCAGTAGCGCTTCCGCCGAGAATCGTTGTGCTGACATACACCGTGTTGCCGTTGGGTGTGAATCGCGGCTGATGCACAGGAACCACGCGAGGCTCGGGATAGGGAGCGCCCGGCAGAGGCACCGTCCACAAAAGCTGACCGGAGCCGGTGCTGATCGCCTTGATGAATCCCAAATCGCCGAATGTCACAACGCCACCAGTCACCACCATGTTGTTGAGTGGACTGACCGTTGGGTGAAAGAGTACGGTGCCGTCGAAACGATTCCATCTCTCGGTGGGCGTGGCAGGATCGAATGAAACAAGACGCGATAAGCTGGCAACATAATAGACGACACCGTCAGGACCAACATCAGGCGGGCTGAAACTACTGGTGTTCCAACTATTGTACCGCCACAGACTCTGTCCATTGGTAGGGCTGAAGGCTTCAAGTGTCCAGCCAATTCCTCCACCGCCTCGGAGGTGAGTGATGTAGATGGTGCCATTGGGTCCAACGGCGGGCTGCGTTTGGTTTTGGGTAGTCGGGTCTGTGCCGCCTATTGGTACAGAGAATTGCAGCGCGCCATCGCTAAGGCGGAATGCCTGTAGCATGCTCTGCGTCGCTAGTGGGTTCATGGCAACGTACATTTGATTGATTGAATCACCAATGGCACGGGGACCAAAAACCATTTCTGCACCGGACCCTCCATACCATTCTAATGCGGGATTGCCCGGATTGCTCCAGCGGAACTGTCCGCCTGGTGTGAGTGAGTAAGCGCCGAGACCGAAGTCATTTGCTGCGTAGATATTACCGTCCGGCGCAGGTTTGGCACTGACATGGATACCTTGCGTTGCGTTATCGGTGAACCGCCAGCGCTCAGTTCCGTCGGGGTTGATAGCAGTAACACGCTGTATGCTGCCCACATAAACCTCGCCCTCGGAGCCCGCTTGTGGCGGGACATAAGGATACCAATTTACTTTGTGAATCCATTTCAGTCCGCCATCGGGTGTCAGTGCAAACACAAATCCCTCTGAGCCATGCACGTATACCGTTCCATCGGGTGCGAGTGCCGGTCGGAACCAAAGATTGTTTACATCAGCCTCGAAAGCCCATTTGACCCGGCCCTGTTGTTGACGCAGCATAACTGTCAAAGGGATCGTGTTGCTTGCACCGCCTAGTGTTACTACCTGCACTGCAACCGATCCGGGTCCTGATTGTTCCGGCACATAGGCGGTAATTTGGGAAACACTCCAGCGCGACACGATTGCGCGGTGGCCGTCTATCAGCACCTGGCTCGCACCGCTCCCGCTCCCAAAGTTCGCTCCAAGAATTCGCAGACGTCCACTGCGTGTGAGCATTTGGGCGGAAAGAGAATCAATCCGCGGCAGTTGCGCCTCGACCGTTGCGCCGGTAATGAGAAGCGCCAACATCAACAAGACATGCAATCTAGCCAGTCGCATCTGAATTATCGAATGATTTTTCATTGTGGTCACTCCTCTGAAAGGGTCACGACAAAGCTGATCTGATTTCCTGTTTCATACTCACTTCAACAGTAGCATCCGTTTCGTTTCAGTAAACCCTCCTGACTCAAGCCGGAAGAAATACAGTCCACTCGAGTGGCTGCCAGCGTTCCAGCTTAAGTTGTATGTTCCGGGCTGCTTCACTTCGTTCACAAGAGCTGCAACTTCTCTCCCGAGAATGTCGAACACCTTCAGCGTCGTTAGTGCTGATGTAGGGACGTCAAATTGAATACTCGTTGATGGGTTGAAGGGATTTGGATAGTTCTGGTACAATCGAAGCGCTTGCGGGATTATTCTCTTCCCATCCTCCTGAGCCGCTGTAGGTGCATCCTTCTTCATTATCCGGCCCTCGTATCCTGCTATCCATATGTTTCCACCGCTTCCTGTGATCGCATAGCCCCAATAGGGATTAGGTGCTACCACCTCCCTCGTCCAAGTTGTTCCACCGTTTGTCGTGTGGTACACAACGCCGTTCATCGTCAGAGGATCTGCTTCACGGCCTGTCAGCCATGCTTCACTGGGACTGACAACGTGAACTGAAAAGAGATGATCCTCCGTTGTGCCGATGTTCTGAACGGTCCAGCTTGCACCTCCGTTTGTTGTCCGGACGACAAATCCACTCCATCCTACTGCCCAGCCAACTTGCTGGTTCGCAAACTGCATGTCCGATACGCTCGGCGAACCGGAAGAGGGTAGTGTGCCCGATACCCATGTGGCTCCACCGTTGGTGGTCCTGAAATACAATTCGCCGATCGTAGCAATCCAACCGTGTTGCGCATCGACGAAATCGACAGCCCACATGTATGAATTCTGGTTCATCGCCTGAACCCACGTTGTGCCCCCATTGGTGGTTCGATACACGCTTGCTGCATGTCCAAAATCTTGATCGAGTCCAACAAGCCATCCATCATTCCGGGTTACAAACTTCACATCCTCAATCCAGAAACCATCAGGGAGGTTTGGATAGCCAATTGACTGCCAACTCGTTCCACCATTTGTCGTCCGGAACACCGTTCCACCGGGACCCGCCACTACAGCAAAGCCAGAATCCACAATCGAGATGCCGTGCAGCGATTCATCCCGTCCAAATATCTGCCCCGTTACCTCGAGCTTCTGTAAGTCCCACCAACTCCCGCCGTTGGTTGTCCTGAAGACGTAGCCGTTATGGCCTATCGCCATACCAAAGTCATTCGTCTGCATCTCAATGTCGTACAACTGCACACCTACGCCGTTATTGACCTGCCTCCACGTGAGCCCTCCGTCATCCGAGGTGAAGATGAAACCCGATTGACCGACAAGCCAGCCGTGAAGGTTGTCGACGAATCTCAGTGACCATTCCGCAGGAAGGTCTCCGGGACCATTAAGGACCTGTGTCCAGCTTAAGCCTTCGTTTGTGCTCCTCCAAACGTCTCCGCCAGGAGAGACACCAGCTAGTGAGGTGTTATCGATCCTTGTTATCTTGGAAAGGCCGGTCGTAATACCCGTACTGAACAAATTCCATGTTTCGCCGGCATCAGTGGACCGGTAGATGTACACACCACCGTCGGTTGCGGCAAAGGCGACCTGATCGGTCCACCACAAAACGTCGTTTGCTATGTGCGAGGACTTCTGTAGCCATGTGGTACCCCCGTCGGTCGTCTTAAAGATACCGTCGGGATTCTGTCCCACCCCTAACCCTCCTGCCAACCCAACCTGTTCATCACGGAAGTCCATGCCGAACATTACCGGTGCGTTGGGATAACCAGACTTCAACACCCAGTTATCTCCTCCATCTGGAGTGAAGATACACGCTCCATTGCTCCCAATGTATCCGCGTGTCGGAGTAACGAAGTCGATCAGGTGCCAACTCCCTATTGGAAAATTGTTCATCTGATTCCACGTCTGTCCACCATCGGTTGTGCGCCATGCATCCCGTCTGAAGTCGTAGATGTTTCCCGTCATGTATCCATGCATGTTGTCACTAAAGGTGACGTTGTAGAATGGGTCGGTGCCTAGCGCATCCGACATTCGTGTGATCCACGTTGCTCCGCCATCTGTCGTTTCGAGT
>CAYHRX010000278.1:0-5144 GCA_964359075.1 uncultured Chitinophagales bacterium | reverse complement strand
TGCACAAGGGCAGCCCTCGCGTCAAAGAGGGTCGGCTGGGTTTGGTAGCGGTACGCGGAATTGGTCGTGAAATCTGTCGGGGCTTGAATGGTGGTTGCAGTGTCCGGCCACGATCCAATCAGGACAACTGATTTGGTGACATTCACATGTTCAATGCGCGTTCCCGCAAAGACGCGAATCGTATCACCATCAGACGCTGCTGTAATCGCTGCAGAAATTGTAGCGTGGTCATTCGGCACTCGGCGTGTTGTTGCACGCAGTGGACGATCAAGCACAGAAACGAACAGCAACAGAACTGGGAGGACGAGCATCTTTGCAGATTGACAACACCTCAGGATCTTCGGCATCACTGCTCCTCAAGAGAATAATAGATGATGGACCACCGACAACACAAAAGAACCGATAACGCATCCGGGGGATGAAGATTTTCAATCGTTACGGGGTGAAGAAGTTGCCAGTTTTTCCCCTAACGAGGCTCGTCAGGAATCTGGCCGACGCTGTAAGTTCGTGTCAAAATATAGCACCTATGAGTCCAGAAGAGTGTTACAGCGGTCACAAAACTGCGGTCCATCAACGTACCCTATCCAGTCTAATCAAACCACTGAACAAAGTCAAGGGTCGAGGGAGGGAGGAGGACTGGACTCTTCATGCTGAAAAAGCCAATCCCTTCTACTATTGCACGGCCTCTTGCCACAGCCGCTCAGCGGAATAGAGAAGGGTTACAGTGTGGTTTGTAGAATTCTTCCGCCAGGCACATCTATCTCTTGTCCCACAGCGGCGCTTTGACGCGTTGGCAAGTTGCCAGGGGGGAAAAAGCTATTATCATGCGGCAGGGAACCTCCGCGCAGCCTCTCGCCAAGACGAAAGTAAATGAACGTCAGCCCTCCCCATGCTGACGAAACATCATAGTGAAAAGCCATTGCGGGACGCAGAGGAACCACACTTGCATACGCGTGATTGTCAAGGACATGATTCCAGTTGTGAGGAATTCGAGTGCCCCAACACCTTTCTCTTCAACCATCGGTATTCGCGACCAGGATATGTCTTTGAAAATCAGTACAATATTCTTATATTTCGCACAGACAGCAGTTCGGCCTCCCAGTGATGTAGCGGTGAGGATGACGGACGGCAAGGCCCCTTCTGTGCCGTCGATTTCCTGCAAAGCCGGCTGTACTGATCAAGCCCGGATGGCGAAACTGGCAGACGCGCTAGCTTCAGGAGCTAGTGGCCGCAAGGTCGTGCAGGTTCAAGTCCTGTTCCGGGCACACTTTTTATCCTCCCACAGCTTTGAGACACTTGACAATCCCATCAAGCTAGGAGTTTCACATTCAAGGCTCACAGCTGAAGACCAGAATCGCTTACCCACCGACTAACTGAAAGCACATAGACTGGAACCTTGACGGGACATTACACTATGGGGAAGCCATCCAGACGGAGGTCCTTACCCGCGCAATTGAATCCCAAAACCTCATTGTTGATCGCACTCGATCAGAACTACCCGAACCCATTCAACCCGACAGCGACATTCTAAATGAGCCACTGCTGTTTGCTTTGCCCACCTTCCACAGGGGTTGAATCCTGCAAATGCCTGCTTGACATACTGTAAAATACTCATTACCATTTTCTGCGCGGAACACCGGTTCATTCGTCTCTCTCCAATCTACATTCGCTCACATCTGCTTAAGGAGCAACAATGCCTCGCACCGTTAGAGGTGGGCTCATCCAGTGCTCACTATCCGAATCGCCCGACAAGTCAATCGAGGTTATCAAGAAATCAATGATCGACAAGCATATTGGCTTCATTGAAGAAGCCGGAAAGAAAGGCGTACAGATCCTCTGCCTGCAGGAGATCTTCTATGGCCCGTACTTCTGCGCCGAGCAAAAAACGAAATGGTATGGCTCGGTTGAACGCATCCCCGATGGATCGACAGTGAAACTGATGCAGGAACTTGCCAGGAAGTATCAGATGGTGATTGTCGTGCCGATCTATGAAGAGGAGATGACTGGCGTCTACTACAACACAGCAGCCGTGATCGATGCTGATGGCTCATATCTCGGCAAGTACAGGAAGCACCACATTCCTCAGGTTGATCCTGGCTTCTGGGAGAAGTTCTATTTCAGGCCAGGTAATCTCGGGTACCCGGTGTTCAACACCCGCTACGCGAAGGTTGGGGTGTACATCTGCTACGATCGGCATTTCCCCGAAGGCGCCCGGATACTTGGACTAAATGGGGCCGAGATAGTCTTCAATCCTTCCGCCACCGTCGCTGGACTGTCAGAGTATCTGTGGGAGCTGGAGCAACCAGCACATGCTGTCGCCAACGGATACTTTGTTGGAGCAATTAATCGTGTGGGCACTGAAGCGCCCTGGAACATCGGTGAGTTCTATGGCAAGAGCTACTTCTGCAATCCGCGGGGCAAGATCATTGTGCAGGGCACCAGAGACAAATCGGAGTTGGTGGTCGCAGATCTGGACCTCGACATGATTCAGGAAGTACGCTCGGTGTGGCAGTTCTTCAGAGATCGACGACCGGAGACATACCAGGCCATCGTGGCTCAATAGATCGGACAAGAACACATGGAACTCCCACTCACCTCACAGGAGGTTGTTGACCTCACTGCTCGGAACACCTTCGGCACCTGGCGCTTTCAGAAGGGATGGAAACCCCTCCACATTGTTGACGCGGAAGGCTGCTACTTTATCGACTCGTCCGGCAAGCGCTACCTCGATTTCTCCGCTCAGCTCATGTGCACGACGCTCGGCCACAAGAACCAGGCTGTCATCAAAGCAATTCAGGATCAGGCAGCAACACTTCCCTTCATCGCTCCAGGATACGCAACGACTGCCCGCGCCGAGTTGACGAAGCTTCTGCTCGAAGTCCTCCCCGCCGGGCTGGAGAAGTTCTTCTTCACGACATCCGGGACAGAGGCCAATGAAGCTGCATTTAAGATCGCGCGGATGGTGACAAGCAAGACGAAGATCATCGCGCGTTACCGCTCATATCACGGCTCAACAATGGGATCCATTGCCGCAACGGGAGATCCCCGACGCTGGGCAATGGAGCCGGCAGGAAAAATCCCCGGCGTCATCTTCGCACCCGAGGTGAACTGCTACGATTGTCCAATCAATCACCATTATCCGGAATGTGGAATTGCTTGCGTCGAGTACATCGAGCACATGATTGAGAACGAGAGCGATGTCGCGGCGGTCATCATTGAGCCTGTCGTGGGAACAAATGGCGTTCTCGTGCCGCCGAAGGAATACATGCCGCGCCTTCGTCAAATCTGCGATGCGCACAACGTTCTCCTCATCGCAGACGAAGTGATGAGTGGTTGGGGACGCACAGGACAGTGGTTTGCCGTGGATAACTGGGGCGTGAAACCCGACATCCTCACAACTGCAAAGGGCATAACTTCAGCATACGTTCCCCTTGGACTGTGCGCAACAACCATGAAGGTTGCTCAGTACTTCGACGACCACTACTTCTCTCACGGCCATACCTACGAAGCCCATCCACTTACCCTCGCCCCCGCGGTTGCAGCCATCAATGAGATGAAAAGAATGGACCTCGTTGCCCGGGCCCGCACCATGGGCGAATACCTCGGAAAAAGGCTGCACGACCTCAAGCCAAAACACCCTTCCATCGGTGACGTGCGAGGCATCGGGATGTTCTGGGCAGTGGAGCTTGTCAGGGATCAGAAGACGAAGCAACCGTTCAACACAAAAGTCGACAAAGTGACGGGTAAGCCTCTCCTTGTCGACCGCGTTGCCGCTGAGATGATGAAGAACGGAGTGTTCCTCCAGGCATGGATCAGCCATTTTGTGGTGGCACCACCGCTGATCATTACAGAAGAGGAAATAGATATTGGTGTGAAGGCGTTGGATGAAGCGTTGAAGATCGCTGATGCGGAGGTGCAGCACTGAGCCATGAAGAACATCGCGCCCAAACTCACGCCCGAGCAGTACGAACAGAACTTCGCTGAGCTCCATCCTCCCTTCACTCCAAACTCGGCTGTGGCCGAGGCAAACAGGTGTCTGTATTGTTTCGACTCGCCGTGCACCAAGGCGTGTCCAACGCATATCGACATTCCGACATTCATCAAGAAGATTTCAACCGGCAACCTGAAAGGCTCGGCAAAGACAATTCTGGAGTCCAATTGGGTGGGCCTGACGTGTGCGAAGGCGTGTCCAGTTTCCGTGCTGTGCGAAGGAGCATGCGTGTACAATGAGCGAGGTGAGCAGCCAATCCAGATCGGCCGCTTGCAACGGTATGCCATCGACTGGTATTTCGACCACGGCATGCCTTCTCTCTTCACACCTGTACCGAAGAACGGCAAGTCCATCGGCGTGATTGGCGCGGGCGCTGCCGGACTAGCTTGTGCAGCCGAAGCGGCACTGCTCGGATATGATGTCACAATCTACGATGCGAATGAGAAACCGGGTGGATTGAACACATGGGGGATCGCTCCATATAAGATGACGCAGGCAGATGCACTGAAGGAAGTGCAGCTCGTCCAGAGTTTCGGCGTGAAGATCCAGTCCGGGGTCCGTGTGGGAGAGCATGTCTCCATCGAATCACTCGCCGACGAACATGATGCGATCTTCCTCGGTATTGGTCTTCGGTTGCCAAGCCGGTTGAACGTCCCCGGCGAGGAACTCCCGGGCGTGTTCGAGGCGCTTGATTTCATCGAGAAGGTGACCACCCGAAACTGGCGCTCGGTTGATGTCGGAAGACGTGTGGCGGTGATTGGCGCGGGCAACACTGCGATTGACGCGGTGACCGAGGCAAAGCGCCTTGGGGCAGAACAGGTGATGATCCTCTACAGGCGAACCCGCGTGGAGATGCCGGCGTACGCGTTTGAGTATGAGCTGGCAAAGAGCGATGGTGTCATCTTCCACTTCCTCACCGCGCCCACACGAATTGTCGGGAACAGTCACGTCGAAGCGATTGAGTGCATGAAGATGAAGCTCGGCGGACCTGACAGTGAAGGTCGCCGAACGCCTGAACCGATCTCCGGCTCGGAGTTCCAGATCCCAGTGGACATGGTGATAGAGTCCGTAGGACAGAACCTCGAAGAGACATTCATCGGTCGCATCCCCGGCCTCAAGACGAAAGACGGTCGTGTGGTGGTTGACCCCGAGA
>CAYHRX010000277.1:0-5147 GCA_964359075.1 uncultured Chitinophagales bacterium | reverse complement strand
AATCCTGAGGCATCAGTCAAAACGTAGAAGTGCCAAATGGCACTATTGTAAATAACATCAATATGAACAAGGAGCAGTCCCGCCGCTTGGCGGGAATCATGCTTAAGTAAAGAACACCAACAGGGGCTTACAAATCCTTGAACTCTTCCATTGTCAATCCCGCCTGTTTGAGGATTTTGCGGAGTGTTCCGCTCGGTATGTCTCCGGGATGCATCGCAACGTACGTTTGCCTCCCGTCGGGATGACGCAACACCTTGTGCGAACCAGATTGTCGCCTCTCTTCAAAACCGGCGCGAAGGACTCTTGCCAACACATCACGCGCTGTGAAGGGCATCTTCGATCTCTATGGTCGAGTAGAGCGTATCCTTCTCCTGGGGAATTGGTTCACCATTTGCCCTTTTCTCTTCAACCCAGAGCTTGACCAGATCAATCGCTGCATTCCGCGCACCCTCGATGCCCAAACCGTGTGTGGTCAGATCCAGCACGGGGATGTGGGCATAGTAGTACCCTGCGGGGAACGATGGATCGCTAACTTTCTCATAAATAACTGAGTACGTCATATACGTGCCCTCTCGTTTTCTCAAGTCTAACGAAAATCATCCATCAAATCAACTATAGGCAGCGCGGTAAACACGATTAGCCTTCAACCACCAGCCTGGTCCAGGCTTGACTCCAGAACCCGAGTCCAGTATATTAAAAGCAGGATCAACGGAAAATCGTTTGGAGGCAAGAGATGAGTGAAGTAGAGAAGATCGAGCAGAGCATCCAGAAGCTTTCACAAGAAGAGTTTGCCAAACTCCGCGCTTGGTTCATCGAGTTCGAGAGCCGGATTTGGGATAAGAACATTGAAACCGACCTGCAGGCCGGGAGGCTTGATGGCATCATCTCCGACTCGCTTTCCGAGTACAACTCCGGGAAAACCAGGGAGCTTTGAAATCCGCGCCTCGCTGTACAGCAAGACCCGGAGATGAGTACAACATTGTCCAATGGAAGATATCGACGAGCTCGTTGCATTCCTTTCCCAGCGTAAGCGATCGACACGTTTCAATCAGTTGAGGACAATCCTGTTGAACCTTGGCTTTCAGACCCGTCAGCGACGAAGAGGCGGAAGTCATTATGTGTTCAGCCACCCGTCTCTGGATATGCTTGTCGTCCTCGTGTCACATGGCAAGAACGACATGCTACCTGAATACCAGGTGATCAAGGCAATTCGAGCACTGGAGCAATTGAAGGCACTGCGATGAAGAAGATCACCGAATACATGAACTACCAGTATCCAATCCGAATCGTCCGCGAGCTCGATGGCGTCTACTGTGCGGAGATCGAAGACATCAAAGGGCTATGTGCCTACGGTAAGACGCCTGCAAAAGCTTTGCAGGAACTCGACGGTGTCAAGGAAGCTGCATTTGAGTTGATGATTTCCCAGGGGAAAGAACCTCCGACACCAACAGTGAAACTTGAGATCCCCGAACACATCTTCCGCCGACTTCCAGGACGAAGGACACTCAAGAAGTTCGTGCGGACATAGAATCGCTTTGCCAACCTCTGGCCTCGGCTTCCATCGCCGTTCCTCTGCGTCATCCTCCAAAATCCATGCACGGGAATCGCATGGAGGTTCTTCCCAAACGGGATGATATCCGAGCCTCGGCGTGAGAGAATCAACTATCTGCTTCAAGAACTCATTTATCAGGAATGGCGTCTGCAACCCATGAACCGCCCTATCGTACTCTGGCTACTTGCCCTTTGCCTCCTGTTTCTTTCCTGCTCCAAACAAGAACAAAAACCCACCGACCTCGTCACGTTCCCTCTCAAGGGTGAAGTCGTTGCGATTGATACTGCAAAGCATAGGCTCACCGTCTCGCACGAAGAGATCCCCAACTACATGGACGCGATGACGATGCCGTTCAAGGTGAAGAACCGCGAACTGCTAATGTCCGTGCAGGTCGGCGATACGATCCAGGGCGTGCTCGCTGTATCAAGGACGGAGAGCTGGCTGGAGACGTTCACGGTGACCGGCAAGGGCGAGCCGCCATCATCGCAGCTTACAGAAGGCACGATCCTAGCACGGATGTTCAAGGAAGGCGATCCGCTGCCAAATGTCGAGCTGACCAATCAGGACGGAAAGAAGGTCTACTTCTCCAACTTCAAGGGGAAAGCCGTCGCCCTTACGTTCATCTACACACGCTGTCCGCTTCCTGACTTCTGCATCCGCATGAGCAACCACTTCGCAAAGATCCAGAAGATGCTCAGCAAGGACAGATCACTCGATGGCACGTGGCACCTCATCTCCGTCAGCTTCGATCCGAAGTTCGACACACCAAAGGTGCTGAAGGAGTACGGCAGGAGCTACGGTGCGGACTTCGCAACGTGGGACTTCGTGACTGCAGACCAGCCAACCATCATCAAACTTGCCGATGGCCTCGGCCTCTCACTCTCGGACGATGAAGGCGGACTGATCGCCCATAACCTGCGCACGATCCTACTGGACAAGGACGGCAGGATTGCGAAGGTGATTCAGGGGAACGAGTGGGAACCGGAGGAAGTTGTTGAGCTCATGAAAAAGAGTATCCACGAATAGACACGAAGCACACCAATTCGTGCCACTTCGTGTAGATTCGTGGATCATTTCTCAACAACGTATACCCGGTAATCCAGCGGCTCCAGTGCGATCGTCAGCGCTTCAGGCGACTTCTCTCCCACCTCAATCCGCTCCCCGCTGAAGATCTCTTTCATGATGCTTCGCTTCTGACCGGCGAAGAAGCGCTTCATTGGGATGGTGATGGTAGCGAAGCGCGGTTCGCTGGCAAAGTTCAGCACGACAAGAGCCTTGTCCTTCCCTGCAATCCGGAAGAACGCGTACACATCCGTGTTGTAGTTTGAAGGAACCCTGATCATCTCGCCCCGTGAGAACGCCTTGTGAATCTGCCTGTTCAGGAACAGCTTCTGGTACAGTTCGCCCACCTCGGTAGATCGCTTCCAATCCACATCCACCTTCTCAAACAGACTCAGCTTCCTGTCGTTGGCAACCTCCTCTCCGTTGTAGATCAGCGGCACTCCGGGAATAGTGTTGATGACCACGGCAGAGAGCTTCAGTCCCTGAAGGCCATACTTCTCAATTGCCGGAGCGTCCCAGGCGTTCTTGTCGTGGTTTGTATTGAACCGCATCCGTAACGCTCCCGTGGGGAACTGCAGCGATTCCATCTTCAGCAAATCATCGAGGAGTGTTGCCGGCTTCTTCCCGTGGATCAACAGATCGAGTGCGTTGTAGATGTTCCATGAGTACGTAAGATCGAACGCCTTCATGTGGTGTTCGGGGATCGATCCCTCTGACAGCATCATTACCGGCTTGATCCTGTTCAGGTTCGCCCTTGCTTCCTCCCAGAAGTCCGTCGGCACAAGCTCCGCCACGTCGCACCTGAAGCCATCAATCCCGACATCTCTCACCCAGTACAACATCATATTGATCATGTATTGACGGAGACCCGGTTTGGAGAAATCAAGATCGGCAACATCGGTCCAGTCATCATTTGGGGAGACGATGTTGCCTTTAGCGTCATGCGTAAACCACCCGGCGTGCTCGGTCATCAGCTTGCTGTCCCACGACGTGTGGTTGGCAACGAGGTCGATGATGAGCTTCATCCCGTGTTTGTGGACTGTGTTGATCAGTCGCTTGAAGTCTTGCAGCGTCCCGAACTCCGGATTGATGCCGTAGTAGTCCTGCACGGCATACGGACTGCCGAGCGTCCCCTTCCTCTTCTTCATTCCAACAGGATGGATGGGCATGAGCCAGAGGACAGTAACGCCGAGTCTTTTCAGTTCGGGAACCCGCTTCTCGAGGGCGGCAAATGTCCCCTCCTTCGAGAAGGACCGGAGATAGACTTCGTAGATGACCGCATCCTTCACCCAGTCAGCGCTCTTGATTGCCGGCTTCCCGAAGAGCTCGCTCCTCAACAGGTCATCAAGGTGCGCAGTCTCGATAAGCGTGATAGGCTTGTAGATTCCACCGCCGCCCCCGTTGTCCATCACGAGCACAACGATGGTGTTGTCGCCCATGCGAAGCGCACTGTCGATACTCACTGCGAATGGCTCGGTGTAGCCGGAGTGTTCACCGATTTCGATGCCGTTCACCCACACACGCGCATCGTCATCCACACCTGCGAAGTGAAGACTCAGCGGCTGGTCGGTCTTCTCAATCCTCACCGTTCGACAGAACCATCCCCAGCCATCGTACGTACCAAGATTGGGATAGTGTTCCCAGAACTCCGGCACATTCATCCGCTGCCACGTCGCGCGGTCGGTCGAGTCCGCAAACCACGACTCAGCGACGCCGGCTCGTGCGGAGTCCACGCGGAACAGCCACTCACCGTCAAGTGTGATCTTCATGGCAACATCCTGAGCGTTCAAAGATCCTGTGATTGTGAAGAACGTGAGAATGACCGTGCAGAGAAGTAACTTGGTATTATCCATTACTCATTGTCCATTATCCAATTATTGTTTTGCTTTCCCCTGGTCGCCGATGCCCTTTGGGCTTAGGCGACCCTGGTTCGCCACGGCCTGCATCCGCGCTTTGATCTCTTCTTCGTTGCCAAGATATCGGCTACTCAAGGGGTTGAGGCTCTGATCCAGCTCGTACACGAGTGGAACACCGGTCGGAATGTTCAACTCTGTGATGGCGTCGTCGGTGATGTTGTCGAGGTACTTCACAAGCGCGCGGAGACTGTTGCCGTGCGCGGCAATGAGTACACGCTGGCCACTCCTGATCGCGGGCGCAATCACTTCATGCCAGTGCGGGAGGAACCGCTCAACGGTATCCTTCAGGCACTCGGTGAGCGGAAGGTCGTTGGTGCTCATAGTGTTGTAGCGGGGATCGTTGCCGGGGAACATCGGGCTCGTGCGTTCGAGCGCAGGGGGACGAGTATCGTAGCTGCGGCGCCAGATCTTCACTTGCTGCTCGCCGTACTTCGCCGCCGTCTCGGCTTTGTTGAGTCCCTGCAACGCGCCGTAGTGACGCTCGTTCAGTCGCCACGAGTGCTGAATGGGGATCCACATCAGGTCCATTTCATCGAGCGTGATCCACAGCGTGCGGACCGCCCGCTTCAAGACCGATGTGTACGCAACATCGAAGACAAAGCCCTGTTCTTTGAGGG
>CAYHRX010000276.1:0-5151 GCA_964359075.1 uncultured Chitinophagales bacterium | reverse complement strand
GCGAATTTAACCACTCTTGAGGTGCCAAATGGCACTATTTGAGGAACAGCATCTTCTTCAAGTTGGCAAAAGTCTCACCAGAAGCACCGGTGGCATCAAAGCGGTAGAAGTATACACCACTGGAGACCTGGGCGCCGAAGTTGTTCCGGCCATCCCACGTTGCTTCATAGTATCCGGCTGCCTGAGGACCGTTCGCAAGCGTAACAACCTCCTGGCCGAGGATGTTGTAGATCTTCAGAGTGACTGATGCCTGCTCCGGCAGATCGTACTTGATCTTCGTTGTCGGGTTGAACGGATTCGGATAGTTCTGGCTCAGAGCGAACACCGTCGGGATCTCGTTGCTGACGGTCTTCACATCTGTTGCTTCTCTCCTGAACCGGACGATCGTGCCGTTCGCACCGCATGCCCAGCCATAGAGGAAGCCCGAGCCTGCCCTCATGATGTTGACGTGGTTGAGAGCTGCCGTACCGGCGTAGCCCATCCTCGGAGCGGTTGACCATGAAGTACCAAAGTTGGAGCTGTAGTACACGTTGGTATTCGCAGTCGCCCAGAACTCCTGGCTTGTCGGGTTGCCCGTCATGCCGAACACTGCACCGGCAATGGCTGCAGGACCGGTTGCCCATGTCGCACCACCGTCTGTGGAGCGGTTCATGGATCCGGTCTGCGAGGCAACGAGACCGGTTGCAAGTGCGTCGAACTGGACGGCAAAGATATTGGCGTTGCCGAGGTTCGTTGCTGCACTGAGCCAGTTGGTGCCACCATTGGTCGTCCGGTACACCTTGCTTGCGTTCGTACCGAACCAGCCATTGTTGGCATCGAGCCACATCATGGAGTTGTTCCAGCCTGCTTCCGGAACAGGACCGGGGAGTGCTGGTGTAACAGATGTCCACGTAACACCACCGTTCGTGGTTCTCTTGAGAATCCAGTTTAGCGGAGTTCCAATAGGATCGCCCATGGCGTAGCCGTTGTTTGCATCGAACATGTGGACGTAATCATAGAATCCACCTGCGATGCTATCTACTGTCGTCCACGTTGCTCCGCCGTTTGTCGTCCTGTGGAGCCGTGTTGCCGTTGCGTTGTAGCTTCCGACAATTGCGGTGTTTCCGTCAAGCGCTGTTATCGTGTAGACATCGGCACCGAGGGTACCCGCGGCGAGCCATGTCGCGCCACCATCGGTTGTACGACGCACAACGCCACCCGCTCCTGCTACCCATGCCACATTGCGGCTGATAGCCTTAACGGTATAGAGTACCGCTGTTGTGCCGCTTGTCTGGACCACCCAGCCACTGTCTCCTACAGTTACCGTACTAATTGTAAAGGCGGCATTGCTGAGGTCATTCACAGCCAGGTTTGCCTTCCACGAGACTCGGACGAAGCAGTTCGTGGATGCGGGTGGAGGAACAAGCCAATTGTACGTTCCGTTTGGATCATCCCATTCACCACCCTCGATCATGCGCGCTTCAGCCTTTGGATGACGTGCCAATCCTGGCTTCGCCGGAACGCCCGCGTGGATCAGAAGCCACGGGCCAGCTGCACCAGTTGTAGAATACTCGATGCGAACTGAGTCAACTGCTCCGGTTCTTGTCCAAGTAATTGGGTACGTCGAACCGATGTTCCATACTTCGCCTCCGTTCGGGCTGTTCACCGTCACGCTGTTCGCGGGAGTGTAGTTGAGCCGTACCCGCACACGCGCCGTGTCAGGAGTGTTGCCTGTGACCTTCTGATAGGCGGTGTACAGGCCAGCATTCAATCCGGCAGGATGGATGCGGAGCTGGACGCTCTGGCTGTCGCCGGGGGCGACTGTGCCGGAGGTCCGGTCTGTCGACATCCACGTGATGATGTCGCTCGTGAAGAGGATTGCCATGTTGTTGTGCAGGTACGGTGCGTTGTTGACTACCTGCAAACCAATCGTTCCAGTTGCATTCTCGATGCCGATCGTGGCGGAGTTGACTACACCAGTGTGGCTATTGTACATGGTGAATATCCTGCCATCGCGCATCAGGATGAACTGGAATGTATTGGTACCTGTACCGCTGAAGAACGGTACATCCGTGTACTGGATGATGAACCTGTTATTGGCGGCATCGTTGTAGTAATGGGCAGAGCCTGCGCTCGTAAAGTTCAGGTCATCCCAGAACGGATAGATTGCGCCGTTCGGCTCAGCAGTGCTCGGGATAGCGCCGTTGACGTACGCATTGCTGGTGGATGTGAAGCTGATGAAGCCGTTCGTACATACGTTCGCGTTGGTGTAACTTGAGCCGTAGAACGAGAATCCCCACGGCAACGGTATGTTTACGATGCCATCATCGGCACTTGGCGTCCAACCAGTGATCGGTGTACCGATACCGGCGATGTTGAACCAGTTGTAGGCGGGTCCACCCGGCTCGTCGCTGTCTATCCAGCGATAGCCGAACGCATCAGGGCCGCCCTGACCATCAACGCCGCCCTCACCGGGGTTCGGGTCAGCTTCACCCTTGCCCAAGTTGTAGACGCGCTGCTGGGTGATGCTGCGCTCGATTGCAGCAGCGTCGTTCTGGGTCGACGACTCATTAATCTGATACCGCAGAGTGTCGGTACCGGTGTTGATCACCCTGAAGTTGCTCCGCACAGTGTCGGGCAACGTCAGGTTATAGAAGAACGTATCGGGCCGTACAACGATGTGGGCCACGCCGACGCTCACCGCACGCACGCCAACTGACTGCGGTGTCGGATCGTTACAGGTGAAATTCATCCTTGCCGTCCTGACGCCGCCCGGTACGGTTGCCGCAAAGCGCACCTTCACACGGATAGTGTCAAGCGATACAAGTGTAAACGCCGTCCTGTTTGCTGAGAAGCCTGGTGAACCGGTGAATGTCACGTTGGTGACGATTAGCGGGGATCCACCAATGTTTCTCACGAGCACCGACTTTGACGAGTCGGTTCGCCCGATCTCGACGTTGCCGATGTCCAGCGTGTCAGGAGAGACCACAAGGTCTGCACCCGGCGACGGAACCACGAACATCCTCACGTTCAGCCTCAATGTATCAGGCACTGGTGAGTTCGTCCAGTTCATCTCGATGCGACCGAAGTAGTTGCCCGGGTTGTTGTAGATGACGGGGCTCGTTGCATCGAACCTTGCCGTAAATTGCACGGAGTCGCTCGCTGCAATCGTTCCCGTTGTCGGGACAACAGCCAACCAGTCCGCACTCGGACCGCCTGCTCCCTTGATCGCAATCGGGTCAACCTCGGATGCTGTCGCACCGAGAGGACCGATGAGGAAAGTTGAGCCCGTTGTGGTATTCACAGTGCGCAGCTCACCACGGCTGAGTGAGTTGTTGTACGCAGCCATGTAGAGCGTGCCTGTGGTATTGTCGTAGTCCATATCCTGCGCAAAGTTTGCATCAAAGCCGATCGGACCAATCAATGTTGCGGCACCGGTCGCTTTGTTTACGCTATAGAACTGGTCATCAAGCGCATACGCGTACATCTGTCCCGACGGGCTGATTGCCATACCAATGACACTTGGAATCGGCGTCATCGAGCCAACCACAGTCGTGGCGCCGTTTGTCAGGTTGATCGTGTACAGTGTCGATGCGGTGATGTTCGTGCTCGTCGCGTACGCCGTGCCACTCGTCGGGTCGATTTTCATGCTTGTCCACGTGTGACCGCTCGTTACCGTCACGGGGCCTATCACTGTCTGCGCCGCCGTGTTGGTGTCGACTCTCACGAGGTTGTTCGTCGTTCCGTTGATGCCATAGAACGTGTTGTTGTCGTTTGAGAAGTCGCCGGCGAAGAAGTTACTGGTTCCCCACGGCGCAACTGTGACGAGTGTGCCAGGCGTCGTCAGGTTGAACTTCACGAGGTTTCTCGTCCCGATGTACTGGACGCCCCACGCACGCTCACCGACAAGATTGTCCAGACTGACCACTGGTGTGCCCTCTTCTACCTTCTGATCATTAACAGGAGCGTGACCAACCGAAGGAGCGGCGGTACCATGTGGGTACTCCGGAGCAACCCGCGAGACCGTCATCGGAATGATGATCGGGTCGCCAGACTGACCGTCAGGGCCGGTTCTCGGATACATGATGGCCCGCGCAGCAAAGTTGCCGGAGGCGGTGCCGATGTTCCGCACGTAGAACCGGGTTGAATCACGCGTGCCGCTCTGCATCGCCGGTTTCACAATGGAGTCGGTGCGCGCTGCAAAGAGCGGTGCGCCAATGGACGTGCCGCTCAAGAGAACGTCGACTCTCGGATTTGACGGATCATTGCTGAGGATGATCACCCGTCCCGTGTCGGTGCCCGCAACAAGCGGTGTGTACGCCACACGCAACCGGGCGGAGTCACCGGAAGCAATCGACGTGGATGTTATCGTTGCCACATACCTCGCGTTGGTTGTGGTGACTGACGAGATGGTCAGTATGCCAGTTCCAACGTTCCGAACCCGTGCACTGTCACGGCGCGTCTGGCCGATGATGGTTGTCGGGAACGTCAGCGAGGTTGGGTTGATGCTGATGGTCGGGTTGACAGCGGAAATAATCCTGAGGCTTGCAGGAATCTGCTGATCGCCCGTGACATCCGGATGCGTCAACGACATGAGGATGTTGGCGTTGTAGGTAGTGCCCGGAGTCAGGCCGGTGGCATCAAACGTGACCGTAATGGGCAGACTGCTGTTCGGGTTAATACGTCCGAACGAAGGACTCTCCGACAGCCACGGTGCATCCGCCAAGTAGAACCTGGTTGCCAGATTGTTGTGGATGTAGGCTGAGTTGAATGCCACCTGCAAACCAACTGTTCCCGCAGCATTCTCGATACCGACCGTCGAGGCTATTGTGGTACCCGTCATGCTGAGATACTGGAGGCGGATCTCGCCGTTGGGGTAGAGAATGAACTGGAATGTGTTCGTGCCGGTACCGCTGAAGAACGGCACGTTCGTAAACTGGACGATGTACCTGCTGTTGGCGACATCGTTATAGTAGTGTACGGTACCGGTTCCGGTAACGTTCAGGTCAGTCCAGAATCCGTAGATGGCATTGTTCGGATCTGCGGTGGCCGGGATACCGGTATTGACGTACACCTGGAGACCCGTCGAGTTGAAGCTCAGGTATCCGTTGGTGCAGATGTTTATCGGGGTGACGCCGTTGCCATAGAACGGCATCGACCATGGTAGAGTCG
>CAYHRX010000275.1:0-5152 GCA_964359075.1 uncultured Chitinophagales bacterium | reverse complement strand
CGCTATCTCCTGCAACCCACCCGTTCAGACTGTCGAGGAAGGACAGCTTTCGAAGGTTGTGGTGGGTCGGACGGGCCAGGGGGGTCCAATAGGTCTGCGAAAATATCCCTGCAACCGGCATCAAGAGAATTCCTATCAGAATAACGCTGAAGCAAAGCGCTCTTCTATTGCACATAGCATTCAAATTGATTCGATAGCCACCCGTCACTCTGCTTTTCCGGAAGTGTTCTTCTCAATCCCTCTTCCTCAAACCCACTCTGTGCCTCAGTGAAGATCCTTGCTCCTCAGTCTACCTCCCCACCGCTTTCTCCACCACCCTCCTTCTCGTGTAGGCAATCAACCCTCCCGCATCAATGATCGCCTGCCTTGCTTTGGGGAGTGGAATGATGGAAAACTGCTTCCCCGTCGTCCTGTTCACAACCGTGTCGGCTCCAATTTCCAACTCATCTCCTTCAGAAGCCTCAATGTTGGGAGTCTCGACAAGTCTGAGGCCGAGGTTCACCGAGTTCTGCAGGAAGATGCGTGCGAAGCCCTTCGCCACTATCACCAGCTCGTGACCTTTGAGTGTTGAGACAGCCTGTTCACGCGATGAGCCGCAGCCGAAGTTCTTTCCGGCGATGATGATGCTGCCGGGTGGAATCTGCTTCGCATTTAGTTTTGCGTTGAACTCATCGCTGTCAGCAAAAGCGAACTGCGGCGTCTCCGTTGGCAGTACTGTGGCCATGAACCGTCCAGGATAGATCACGTCGGTGGAGATGTCGTCGCCGATTTTGAGTACTACTGTTGCCATGGTTTTTCTCCTTAGCTACATTCTGAACGGTCCTTTGGTGGCCGTGAATCCTGATGGGATTCCTTCCGGAGAGTCCGCCACCTTCCGGCCCCGCGGATCGGTGATCACGCCCGTGATTGCTGAAGCCGCTGCGACTGCCGGCGAACACAGGTACACCTCCGACTTTGGGTTGCCCATGCGTCCCTTGAAGTTGCGATTGGTGGTGGAAAGAGCGACCTCGCCATCAGCGAGCGCCCCTTCATGCACACCGAGGCACGGTCCGCAGCCTGGGTTCATGACTACTGCACCGGCCTTCATGAACTCCGTGACGTATCCCCGCTCGATCGCTTCACTGTAGATCTT
Source organism: uncultured Chitinophagales bacterium (assembly GCA_964359075.1). Lineage (GTDB taxonomy): Bacteria > Bacteroidota > Ignavibacteria > UBA10030 > UBA6906 > UBA11986. The sequence goes on along the minus strand of CAYHRX010000275.1, from coordinate 4,020 downwards.
TCCGCTCGCCGGAAAGACAAGCATGCGCGTGTTGGCTGCAACTTTCTTCCCCTTGAGTATCCGTGCGGCGATCTCGAGATCATCCAACCGACCGTTGGTGCACGAGCCGATGACGATCTGATGAACCTTTGTGCCAAGAACGTTTTCAACGGACTTGACGTTGTCTACTGTGTGAGGACACGCTACCTGCGGCTCAAGCGCGGAGACATCAATGTCGATCTCCTTCTCGTACCTGGCATCTCCATCAGGCAGAACAGGTGCGAGCGGATCTGCCACTCCCGCCTCCTGCTTCAGGTACCGCAACGTCTCCTCATCGGCGGGAACGATGCCCGACGTTGCACCGGCTTCAACCGACATGTTGCAGATGACCAAGCGTCCCGAAGTAGACATGTTCTTGATCGTCTCACCGTGGAATTCCAGCACTTTAAAGTTCGCACCCTCTGCACTGATCTTTCCGATGAGACGGAGAATCAAATCCTTCGGTCCGACGAACGGCAGGAACCTCCCGCGCACATTCACCTTGATTGTCGCAGGCACTTCAACGTTCAGAACATTCCCCAGCGCCCACACACTCGCCATCTCGGTCGCTCCGACACCGAATGCAAACGAACCGAGGGCGCCGTGGCTTGTGGTATGAGAGTCCGTGCCAACAACCACCAGGCCTGGCCGCACGTAGCCGCTTTCCGGCAGGATCTGATGGCATATCCCACCACGGTCGCCCCGGATGTCATGGAACTTGCTGATCATGTACTTCGCCACAAACTCGCGGACCTTCTTCTGGTTCGTCGCGGTCTTCGATGATTCCGCCGGTACACGGTGGTCGAAGATGATGGTCACTTTCGATGCGTCCCAGATCTTCGGCTCGATACCAGTTCCCTCGTAGATCTCAAGGAACTGGTTGATGACAAGCGCCGCGTTCTCGTGCGACATCGCCAGATCGACCTTCGGCTCAACGACATCGCCGGCTTTGAGTGAAGCGTAGCCCGATGCGCGAGCCAGAATCTTCTCAACGACTGTCATTCCCATGATTCATCCTTTGGTATTGTGTCATTTCTTCGCACGATGATCCTACACCACACCCCTCTCTTTCAAGCTCTTCACATCATTCACCGAGTATCCGATCTCCTTCAGAATCTCCTCGGTATGTGCCCCTAACCGCGGTGGAGGACACGTGACCGCTCCCGGCGTCTTCTCGAACTTCGCCGTCAGGTTGAATAGCTTTAAGTCACCAATCCCATCGGCATGCACAGTCTGAATGGTATCACGATGCTTCACCTGCTCCTGACTCAGGGCAGCTTCGAGTCCGAGAATCTCGCCCGAAGGTACGCCCTTTGCATTAAGAGCATCCACCCAGTACACCGTCGTGTTTTCCTTCAGCTTCTCTTCCAGTAGTGGCGTAAGTGCCTTCCGGTTATTCTTGCGTGTGTCGCGCTTCTCGAAACGAGGATCTTTCTTCAGCTCCGGCACGCCCAGCACATCGGCGACGGCTTCCCATTGTTCCTGCTTGTTGGCTGCGATGTTGATGTAGCCGTCCTTCGTGACGAACGTGCCCGAAGGTACTGCCGTGAAATTGTCGTTCCCCATGAGCACAGGTTGTTGATTGCCGATGAGGAAGTTTGCCGCCACCCAGCCCATGAGCGGCATGATCGAGTCGAGCAGGGCGACGTCGATGAACTGCCCCTCTCCCGTTCGCTCTCTACAGTAGAGTGCTGCCATGATTGCGAATGCGGCATTCAACCCGCCGACGGTATCGCACACCGGGAAGCCGCAGCGCAGCGGGTTCAGTCGCTCGTCGCCGTTGATTGCCATAACGCCGCTGAGTCCCTGGATGATCTGGTCGTACGCGGGCTTCATCGCATCCGGGCCCGTTGCACCGAAACCGGAGATCGCACAGTAGATGAGTCGTGGGTTCACTTCACTCAACTTCGAGTAGCCAAGGCCAAGACGCGTCATCACATCTGGACGGAAGTTCTCGACGACGACGTCGCTCGTCTTGACCAGCTTCAGAAAGATCTCCTTCGCTTCCTTCTCCTTCAAGTTGAGCGTCACCGATTTCTTATTCGCATTCTGCGCAAGGAAACTCGTGCCCATGAGCTTCTCATTCAGCTCAGGCACATTCCCAAGCTTACGGGCAAGGTCGCCGTCCGTGGGGTTCTCGATCTTGATGACTTCGGCGCCAAGTAACGAGAGATGGAGCGTGGCAAAGGGGCCAGAGAGGACATTCGTGAGATCGAGGACTCGGATTCCGCCAAGAAGCTCCGGTCTGTTGTTCATGGTCATTTGATCAATAGAAGTTTTCTTGTTTCGACATAGTCGCCGGCGTTCATCCGGTAGAAATACATACCGCTCGCAACCTTGCTCGCATCCCAACTAACGGTGTGGTTTCCCGCCATGAGTTCTTCATCAATGAGAACCGCAACCTCTTCTCCAAGGACATTGAAGACCTTCAGTGAGACATGACCGGACTTCGCCAGAGAGAATTGAATTGTTGTGCTCGGGTTGAACGGGTTGGGGTAGTTTTGGAGGAGTAAGGGAAACGACGGTAGTGTTCCCGTATGATCTGGAACGGAGACGACCCGTTCAGTGCTGCGGAATACGCCACCACCCCACGTGCCTGCAAATACATATCCACTTGAAGCAACCAAGAGAGAAAGGACGTAGTCGTTCGTCAAGCCCGCATTGATTTCTTGCCAGGTGTTTCCATCGTCCGTGGAGTGGAAGACCCCTGCACCAAATGACGCCGCATAAACACCTTCGGTTGGCGCAACAGCTATTGAGGTGGTATTGGCAATTGACATCCCAGTATTGATTTGTAACCAGGTTTGGCCGTGGTCTCCTGAACGGAAAAGCCCGCTATCGGAAGTTGCCACAAAAGCGAAATGCTGACCAATTACAATTGACCTCACTAAAGTCCGAATGCAGGCGGAAGAGGATTGGCTCCAACTGTCGCCGCCATCGGTCGAGCGCCATACTCCTAGGCCGGTATACCCGGCAAAAATGATACCGTCCCGATCGACAGCTATTGCCCGGACATTCCCAACGACCGTGCTAACCTGTGCCCATTGATTGCCACTGTCGCTGGATCGGTAAATAGCATAGGAGGTCCCGGCAAAGAGATTCCCACTTGAGTCAATGGCCAACGACCACACTACGGTCCCACCGACAGGACTCGGAAGTCGAATCCACGTCAGACCACCGTCTGTTGAACGGTACGGTCCATCAGCAGTTCCGGCATAGATGTCGCCAGATGAACTTGTCACAAGACATTGGACGGTTGCAGATGTTTCGAGACCCAACGGGGCCCAAGATGCTCCATCGTTTGTTGTGCGAAGGAGTCCACGACGATTCATCCCACAGAGAACAGACCCGTGGGAATCACTTCCCAGTGAAAGCACCTGGGAATTTGCCAGTTCCTGCGGCGTCCAATTCTGACCAAGATCCGTTGAGCGAAGCACGCCAGCAGGGTAAGTACCTGCAAAGATGTATGTGCCCGATCTTATCACCAGAGAATAGATACTCGTGAATGTCTGACCGAGGTCAATGGATATCCATGTGGCGCCTCCGTCGGTTGATCTGAAAATGCCTCCCCACGCCCCACGACCAGTTCCGGCAAGAATCCCCCCATCGGGACGAAACGCAAACGCACTAACGGGAGCGTTCGACGAATCAAGTATTGTTGACGTCCAAGTGTTGCCATCATCGGTGGACCTAAACACGCGTGTTACTCCACCGGAGCCCGCGTAGATATGCCCACTGGGTGCAACTGCGAGCGACACAATGTATTGCATTCCTAAGCTATCATGGTCAATCCGAACCCAAGAACCTCCGTTGTTCGATGACCGAAAGACACCTCCAAACACGCTTACGAAAACATTTCCATTTGGAGCAACGGCAATCGAGAAAACCCACGGGTCTGATAACCCGTTGTTTACCGCGTACCAGCTCATCCCATCATCATTTGACTTGAACGCTCCTCCCATTTCGGTGCCGGCAAACAAATCTCCCGTCGGAGCCACAGCG
>CAYHRX010000274.1:0-5224 GCA_964359075.1 uncultured Chitinophagales bacterium | reverse complement strand
TCGCAAAGGCACTGGCGCGACACAAGGGGCCCAAACCCTCCGGGGACATGAACGATGAACCGGCAATTCCCAAGAACAGGGAGAAGTTCGTTTACAAGATCAAGAAGGGCGACACCATCGGACAACTTGCCGAGTTGTTTGGCATGCGAGCAGCTGATATCCGAAACTGGAATGATATCTCATACCGCGAGAACATCATTGCAGGCACAAACCTGACGCTGTGGCTGCAAAAGGGTGATGCAAAGCGCTTCGATCAGATCAATACTATGTCGCAGGAAGAAAAGCAACAGGCATTCAAGCGCTCGCAGGCTGTTGCCAAAGCCGATGAGTCGGCTCAGGAGGGGAGTGCCAAGTATGTTGTGAAGCAGGGCGATACACTCGATAAGATAGCCAGAGACAATGGCGTTTCTGTGAAGCAGTTGAAGTCATGGAATCGGCTTCGTTCTACAACCATTATTCTCGGCCAGGAACTCATCATCCATACGGATGCGGCAAAGCTAAACCTGAGTTCCAAGAAGGGCAGTGAGATCGAAAAGAAGCCACAGGCTCGCGATCATCGCGCAATCGTGTACGTTGTAAAGAAGGGAGACACGTTGTGGGACATTGCCCGGGCCCACAATGTTACCGAAGCCCAACTCAAGACATGGAACAAGCTCACAGGAAAAACGATTCGCATCGGCCAGGAGCTACTGATATACAAGGATGGGTTCGCCTCACGATCGTAGAGCGCCTGACTCCGACGCAGTCGCTCATTCATCACAACCCCCGGTACTCTCCGGGGCGTTGCTGCTACGTGGTTTCCTTGACTTTCCTGCAAATTAGGAATATATTGAACCCACCTTAGGCTCATTCTTTCTCACTCAGTAACGCGCAACCGTTTCCCTCGTTATGCACGTGCGGTCTTCTCTGCTCTCACTCCTTGCTTGTCTCTGTGCGACGACATTCCTCGGTGGGACCACCACCGATGAGCAGGAAGTGTTCAGGATTGGAAAGGTGGCAGACGACACCGACCGCAACTTCACCACAGTGGGCAACCTCGGTCTCACCGTAACGAACTACGGAGCGATTGGGACACGGAACGCGTACTGGCCGAACCAACCTTCCTGTGAATACCCACGTGGCAGCCGCATCGAACACATCTACCAGGGTGCGTTATGGATTGGCGCCGTCTCGAGGAACTCGGGCGTGCAGCGTGTCAGCACTGGAGCAACGGACCGGGCATCGGCCTCACGCATCGGAGCAGGCTATGAGTTTGTCTCTGAACCCAATGCATCGGTCGTTCAGCGCTCTTCACTCGCGGAGTCACGCTTCTTTGATGTGAACGCTGTGAGTCATCAGGACTTCATCGCCTCTTACACCGACCGATACACCAGGAACCCAACCACGGGCGATACAATTCCCGGGCACACACCGATGAACATCACAGTGAGACAGGAGAGTTACGCGTGGAACTTCCCGTTCGCCGATTTCTTCGTCATCCTTAACTATACGATCTACAACACGGGAAGGGACACTCTCGATTCTGTGTATGTTGGGTTCTGGAACAACGGGGTCGTCCGGAATACGAACAACGTGCGGCCTGGTACGCCCGCGTACTTCGACCATGGTGCTAACGGGTTCACGGACTCGCTGCGTATGATGTACACGTTCGACTTCGACGGCATCCCGACACCTCCGCCAGCCGATAGCTACGTGGCGATCAAACTCCTGGGTTCAGCGCCTTTTCCAAGTGAGATCAACGCAGTTGATAGCCTGAGGCGTCGAACCTATTTCAACGGCTGGCGTTTCAGGAGTTCGAGCGGTGAATCTGCTTACTTCTCGCCATCGGATGATGCAGAGAATGTCGGCGGAAGCCGGAGTAGGTTTGATAGACTCGCATCTTCGCTTCTGAACGGACCATCGCCTGCTGATTATATTAACCAGCTCAGGCTGCGGGCCGATAACGTCACTACGCTCCTTTCCACCGGACCATTTTCCACCCTCAGACCTGGCGACTCACTCAACCTTGTGTTTGGAGTTCTAAGTGCGCGGAAGGTTGGGGTAAACCCCGCGAGGTACGACTCGCTCACCCAGAGATTTCAGCTTCTCAAACATGCAGGGCTTTGTCAGCAGGCGTATGATGGAGAAGATATCAACGGAAACAACAGGCTTGATCCGGGCGAAGACCTGGACGGTAATGGAAAACTGGATCACTATCGCTTGCCTCAGCCGCCGCGACCACCAAAAGTCAGAGTTGATGTGGGCAGCCAATCGGCGGCAATCTACTGGGACAGGTCAACATCGGAGCTTTCAATCGATCCGATAACGCGGCAGGCTGATTTTGAAGGCTACCGGATCTACCGGTCAAATGCCGGAGCCGATTTTACATCTCCTGAAGAACTGCTTCTCACGCTCTCGCTGGTGGGAGAGTTCGACAATCCCAACAACAATGTCGGATATAACACAGGATTTGGTCAGATACTCCTGCCGCAGCCAAAGACTTTTCCCGGCGATACCGTGGCATACTGGTACAGGTTTCCTCCGTCCGGGACAAATGTTCCTCATCTGAACGGCTGGCAATATCTCTACGGCGTTGCTGCCTTCGATAGAGGAGATTCATCTGCGGGGGTTGTGTCGCTGCAAAGTAAGACCGAGATACGGAGACTGGTGCCTGGGACTACGGCAACCTCGGATGCCGACAAGAAGATCGGCGTCTACCCAAATCCTTACTACGCGAATGCAGTATGGGATGGGAGCGGTGAGCGGAACAGAAAGATCTACTTTTACAATCTTCCTGCGCGGTGCGAGATTCGTGTTTATACTCTCGCCGGGGATATCGTTGCGGAGATGGTGCACGATGCTGCAACGTATGACGGCTCAAACATCAGCTGGTTCCAGCGTTTCGGCAACTCCGGGACAACGCCGCTGTTCGCCGGTGGTGAACATGCGTGGGACTTGATCACGAAGTTCGATCAGGCTATTGCAACGGGTCTGTATCTCTTCAGTGTGAAGGATGCTGATACCGGAGATATTAAGATTGGGAAGTTTCTTGTCATTAAATGAACTCACCCCCGTCCCCCTCTCTTGCCAAGAGAGGGGGAGCAAGGCCTGCCTGCCGACAGGCAGGGGATGAGTTGTGAACAACAAGTTTTCACAACAACTCATATCATAAGGAGAGGAATCATGAAGAAACTGCTCACGTTGATCGCAGTTGTGGCAGTGTGTGTGTGGGAAGTGTCCGCACAATACCCACGATACACGATCCGGCAGATACAGGAGGTGCCGGCAGAATCGCTGATCGTTGCCACCGGTCTGCAAAACAACAAGCCGAGCCGGTGGGGGCTGCAGATCTCGCCGCGTGTCTCACGCATCTCACCATACAGGGGCGACACGGTGACCGTGATCGGTCTATGCGTTGTTCCTGCAAAAGTTCTGACGTTCACCAATTCAGGGTACACACTGCTACTGTACGATACCACAGCCAACCCCTATCCGTGGGGTGGCATATTTGCCCGTGGCTCTTCAGATACTACGCAACACATCGCTGACGGCATGCTGAATGTGCAGCTTGGGAACATCATCGCTATAACCGGAGTGCTGAGTGAGTTTCCGACTGTCTCCATGAACAGCCTGACACAGTTCCAACCCATTCCCGGCATCCCCATCACCATTCTCGGCAACAAGCCAATCCCTCCACCGCTGCGTAAGCCAGTGGGGGATTTCTACCAGGACATTTTCTCCGGTGGGACGGTGCGTTACAGTACCGGCGAGCCGTATGAAGGGCTGCGTGTCGAATTGGTGAACCTGACAGTCAACTTCAGAGTGAACACGGCGCGAGGCACGTTTAGTGCAGTTGACCAATCTGGGAATGAAATCACGATGTATGATGCATCGAGGTTCTTCACCTTCGGTCACGGCACCATCATCGGTCCGCCGGATACAACCTGGCAGCGCATCTATCCGCAGGTGGGGACGCTGATTGACACGCTGCGTGGCTTCATCACAACCGTCTCCGGCAGCGAGAATCCTCGTGGATATAGAATTGCTCCCGTGGTCCGTGGCGACTACGTCACTCGCGGCATCGTGCTTCCAACGATCTCGCAACACCGGCGCAATCCGGTCATTGTGCCGTCAGACAGTGCCGCACGGATCAGTGTGAGGATAACTCGCCAGACCTCAGGCATCGCTTCTGTACAGTTGTTCTACAGTGTCAACAACGCAGCGTTCACGACACTGGGGATGACTCTCAGCGATACGACATACAAAGCGAACATTCCCCAGCAGGCACAGAACGCCTTCGTGAAGTACTTCGTCAAAGCCACCGACTCGCTCAGCAACACGGTCATCCTAGCCAACTCAGCCACAAGCGGTGCGGCAGGTGATACCTCCAAGGGGTTCTTCTTTTACAACGTATTGAACCGTGCCCTGACGATCCAGGATGTGCAGTACACACCGTTCAGGAATGGTCGGAGTGGCTATCTCGGTGCCGTTGTCTCGCTCAAGGGTGTCGTCACGGCTGACACTGCAAACATCCGGCTTGGTGCACCGGGAGCGCTTCCCTGGTACATGCAAACCGGGACGCAGCCATGGAATGGCATCTGGTTCATTGATACAACAAGCGCGCTGAGACTGTTGCGGAACGGTGATAGTGTGACGGTGACGGGTACGGTCGCCGAGCAGTTCGACGTCACGAGAATTCAGACCATCACGACGCCACCGATCGTCCATACAACAGGTGCGACACTGCCCAACCCTCTCGTCCTAACAACCGGCGCGTTTGGGCCCAACGTCGCCAATGGCGCGGCGTCAGCAGAACCTTACGAGGGGATGCTTGTTCAGTTCAACAACGTAACGGTCACCGACATTGCACCGATATTCTCAGACCCAACAGAGTTTGAGGTGGACGACGGAAGCGGTCCAATCCTCATCCGCAGAGATGGGACGCATAACTTCTCGAACGTCCGAGCTGATACGATCCTTGGCAGAACAATCCTGAAGGTGGGAGATCGCATTTCGTACTTGCGGGGAGTCATCTACTACGCGTTTAACAGGTACAAGATTGTGCCTCGGAAGAACTCGGACTTCGGGACTGTTACGGGAGTGGATATTGAACGTGACCCCGTTGTGCCGCTCGAGTACTCACTCGACCAGAACTATCCGAACCCGTTCAACCCGACAACGGTCATCGAGTATAACCTGCCGCTGCAAAAGAGTGTCACGTTGAAGATCTTCAACATCCTCGGCC
>CAYHRX010000273.1:0-5246 GCA_964359075.1 uncultured Chitinophagales bacterium | reverse complement strand
ACAACCACTTCTGGTCCGTAGTGGATTGTCCCATCGAGATCGATCTGCTTCAGCCTGTACGACCATTGACCGGACGACACCGTTGTATCGATGAACGAATACGAATGAGGCTCATTCGTTGTCCCATGTCCGGGCACAAACGAGTTGGGAAGTGTCTGGAAATCAGGATCACTGGCTCGCTTGCGCTGGATCTCGAAGCCGTAGTTGTTCACTTCACTTAATGTTACCCAGTCCAACCGCACATGCGCATTTGGCAAAGGCGTTGCAGTGAATGAGGCAAGCTGGATGGGGAGAGCAGTTTCAAGAGCGATGAACTCGTTTGCGTTGATGTTTTCATCACCGTTGCCTACAGGAGCTTGTACAAGCAGTACGCCGCCGTTATCCGTTTCGTATTTGCCGACTGCAAGATACACGGTAGGCGGACTGACTCCTGTGAGGTATTCGAGATCGACCACACCTTCCAGAACGGTCCCCGCTGTGTCAACGGTAATTGCAAACAAGTCAAGGGAGGACCCATTGTACCAGACGGTGGAGTTGTCTGTGCTCTCGTTACCCAGTACTGCAGACCACGCGGCAACCTGTCCACTCTTTAGCCATGGTGCAGCCTGCAAAGCCCCCGGGGACACAGCAATAAAGATGAACATGTCCGCACCCTGTGTTTGTGCAGAGTCGGTTGCGACATACAACTGTGGACCAGACATTGCCGTGTACAGGTTAATGCCACTATTTGAAGTGAGCAGCGTAGCGGATGAGTCAAGCTGCCCATCCATTATGAACGACCCTGACGGTCGAGGGGGTGGAAGTGCACGCAGTTCTTCGTACATGGCGCGAGTCAATTCCTGGCCGATGTCTGACGGTGAAGAGAATGGAGAAGCGTTCACATCTACAGCGGAGCGGAAGTTGAATTTCAGGTTCTGCCAATCAGAGTAGCCCCGCAGTGTGTCCCCGGGTGACGCGGGATCGCTTGATCTGATCCTGTTGATGTCCACTGCCACGGGGCGGGATTCGATACTGTAGAATCCGTTCCAGTCTGCCGGCCAGGCAGACCGCAATCGTGCTTGTTTGATGTTCCGAACACTATCTGAATAGGGAACCGAGACGATTCTATATGTATTCCAAGGTGGACCGAGGCCCGTCCGCTCATCCAATGCACTTTCATTCAAATCTGGGAGGTGAGACCTGGAGTAGTCCAGCGACCAGGAGCCGGGCACCTGCCATGAAGGTGGCCGCAATGGTAGCTGCCAGGTATAGTTCATGACGCTGTAATAGTTTGGTTTGAATGGGGTGTCGTCACCGCCGCCATGCCCTAAGCCAAGCGTATGGCCCAGCTCATGCATGAATGTTCCCATCTGGATGGAGTCGCTGCCGCCGTTCCATCCAATAGGACCAGTACTACCAAGTGTGACCATGAAATCATTGCTCAAAATCCCCCGTGCAAGGCCTGTGCTCGCGGTATCGCCGGTCGTCGTCCCGTAGGTCCGTGCAAACAAGCAATAGTGGTACACCAAGCGTTTCGCCTCCAATATGTACCTGCTGTTTGCATTAGCGCGTTGGGTAGGTGAGCCGAAATACACTCTCTTGACAGAATCGAAGTCAATGAATTCGTTCGGGAAATTCCTCACAGCAATGGTATTGTCCTGCAGCGGGTCTATGTGAAGCTTGATCCCGCCCTGCCCGTCCGGATTGTGAAGGAGCCCGTCTGGAACCCGACCAAAGGCGGCAATGACACTATCGAGCACTCCGGGGAGAGGCCCATAGCCAGTCATCGCGTCCACTTCCACAAAAATATCCTTGTGATCTGGCTTGGCACCCAAAGTATTTAGGTCGAGATCGATGATACCATCGCAATTGACGTCGATGCCGTTGCCGCTGGCTTCCCAGTCGTCAAAAATGCCATCGCTATCTGCATCGGCAAAGCAGAGTGCGCGGGAGAATTCGGATGTGTTGCCAAGTGAGTCTGTTGCCGTAGCAGTGAGACGCCTGCTTGTATCGAGCGGGACAGGCACAGTCACCATGAACTGCGCACGTCCTGTTGCATCGCAGCGCACGTCCAGTGTATCCCGGAGAAATGTCTTTCCCTCACCAAAATGAGAGGCGTCCGCCGAATCATTGCTGAAGAAGTCGAGTGTATATCTTTGGTTAGGCTTCGAGTCAATCCTTCCATAGATTTTGGTGGTGAGTCCGACAACGACTGCAGAATCGAGAATCGGGAAGTTCTGCCGATCATTCGCTCCCGTGTCGCCATCAAGGGAGTCGTTCGGTGTCACGCCCACAACACCAAGATCAATGCCCATCTGTCGATTGCCTACGATCGAGTTGTAGCGGATAAGGTTCCCATTACCGCTGTCAACCCTGACGCCCACGCTATCGTTGAACGCGATAACATTACGGCGCGTTAAACTGATCCCACCGATCGTGTCACGCGACGCCTTCATCCAAATGCCGTGCCCTTTGTTGCCGAGTTTGTTTGTCTCGCTGGCGTCTGTTCCGATGTAGTTCTGTTCGACCAGGTTTCCTGTTGCTGCCGAACCAATGATGTCGATTCCGTTGCTCCAATTGCCGCCGATCATGTTGGCTGCACCAGACGCCGGACTTCCAATCTTGTTGTTCGGTGCGCCGCTGACGCGAACACCGCTACCCTTGTTCCCCAGAGTGTCGGCGACTGATGCTTTGAGGCCGATTCTGTTTCCGAGAACGGCAGTCTTCGTCACTCCCTGTCCGTCGAGCGCCACACCCGATTGGCTGTTTCCAGCGATCACGTTGCCTGAATCCGAAGAAGCTCCGCCGATGCGAGTGTTTGTAATTGACCCGTTGTTGACATTCGTCGTGAGATTGACCCCGTGCCCCTGATTGGCAAGCTTCACATTTCCGGTGATGTCGGTGCCAATGTGATTACCGAGGATTTTGTTCCCCGTTCCGCCCGAAGGTCCCCCCACGATAGACACGCCGTTCCTGGCATTGCCGGAGATGACGTTGCGTTCCCCCGAGTTCGGGCCGCCGATGGAATTCGACGACGCGGTGCCAATGGTATTCCCGGCGGAGTTGCGAAGGCTGACACCGTGCAAACCGTTTGGAATGGCCGAGGTGCCGGCTGCATTCGTGCCGATGTAGTTTCCGATCACCCGGTTGTTTGTGACCGTCTGGCCGAACAGCCCAACACCCAAGCTGTCGTTGCCGGAGATAATGTTTCTGGCTCCCGGTGTCGTGCCGCCCACGAGGCAGTTTGATGCCCCGCCTCCATTGACCGTGTAAATGTTCAGACGAACGCCGTCCCACAAGTTCCTCAGCGCGTAGCTGCCGGTCGCATCCGTGCCGATGTAATTCCCCTGCACCGTATCGCTCGCCGACAGCCCTCGAATGATGATGCCGAATTGGCCGTTGCCTGAAAGAACATTCCGTTGCGAAGAGATCGTCCCACCGATGCGACAATTCGAGGCATCCTGGACAAATATTCCGCTGAAAGAGTTGCCTCTACCGCTAGCTCCGTTGGTTGTGGTGCCGACATAGCAGCCCTCGACCACACATGCATTGGCATTGACCACGATCCCTTGACCCGGGAAAAAACTCACCACGAGACCGCGGATGGTCGATCCTGTCGCTGCGGATAAAAGCGTGAGGCCGTCCGCTGCGACAAAGATATCATTACCGTCGATCGCGATGAGCGGCACTCCTGCGTAGCCTGGCTGGCTGGTCCCGTCAATAATTACGGGGGAGTTCATTTGGGGCAGCGGGGATTTCGGATAGATCACGACGGACCCACTGCCAATGGCGAAGTTGATGCGGTCGAGACCCCCACTCGCGTTCGCGTCAGTGATGGCCTTGCGAAGCGAGCCAGCACCTGTGTCATTCGTCGTAGTGACGGTGAAGATTGAAGCGGGTCCGTCCGTATGAGCAGGAATGTTGATCCCTGATGAAAGAGTCGTGAGCCACGGAATGTCACCGCTTGCATCATACCCCATACTTGTCCCACGTGCTTCACGAAAGACTCGGGTTTGTCCGAGTGCCACATGGGCAGCAATCAGGAAAAGGAACAGAACGCGGCTGTACATCAAAGTACCTCCTTGATTAAAAACGGAATGAGCTATTTCGCAGAACGGTATTGTTAAGAAGCCAAAAGGGGTGTGGTAAAATCTAACAGTTAGCCATCTCACGTGGCATGACGTAAATGCGTCTTTTTGAGGGGGAGGGCCAAACGATTGCTGCAATTTACATTGCCGGTGGGGTTTTGTATATTAGTGAGAGAGTGAACGTCCATTCCAAGAAGAACCACAGCGAACTAATCGACACGGATAACATAGCGTAGCCCCGCTTAACCGACAGCGGGACTTCGCCATCAGTAATAGCAGAATAGTCGGCTCAGCTTCGGCTGCTGTCTTCACATCGAAAGGAATACCATGACATACAAGGCAAGCATTGTCGTTGAGCATGACGACCACGGCTTTTATGCCTATAGCCCCGATCTTCCCGGATGTCAGACCCAGGGAGATACATTCGAGGAAGCGATGAAGAACATACGTGAAGCAATCGAGTTGTACCTGGAAACCCTTAGCGAGACTGAACGGAGGGCCCATCTGAGCAAGAACATCATGACCGGCTCCGTTGAGGTGAGTGTTGGGTAGGCTAGAACGCCTGACAGCAAAGGAAGCTGAATCCCTGCTCCTAAAATCGGGGTTTGAATTGCTTCGCTCAAAAGGCAGCCACCGCATTTACAGAAAGCACGAAGTTCGCATTGTTGTACCATTTCATTCTGGCAAGACTCTTCACCCAAAGATTGTCAAACAGGTTCTTGAAGCAATAGAGAAAACTACTCAACAATAATATTTCCAACATAGCGTAGCCCCGCCAACCCTTCGACGGAGTTCACCCCGACGGAGGCGTGGCTCAGGGAGGCGGGATCAACTTCGGCTGCTTTCACTGAATCAAACAAAGACAGAAATACTCAACTAACTCAAACTGACATTCTAAAAGCGTAGCTTCAGGTGCTGTCTTGCACTGAAAACGTGGACATTTTCGTGCCAACAAGATGGAGCCAGTTACGCCCCGAAAGGGGCGTGGCTGGTGATTCCTTTGTTGACGGGCATCGACGTGCCTCAGTGCAGAGGGTCATCGGTTTCACGCCTTTTGTTTTTCTGAGGCACTTCGTTTTCGCCCGCCACATTGAATCAGCCGATCTTGTTCAACCCCTCCCTCACGAGGCTGTCTAAAAAGTAACAGGTTGAGATGAAAAAAAGGCTCGCGATTTCTCG
>CAYHRX010000272.1:0-5249 GCA_964359075.1 uncultured Chitinophagales bacterium | reverse complement strand
TCTTTGGCGTGAGCACTCCCTGTTCCATCTGGAGAGCGTAGAGGAAAGGCTTGAGCGTTGAACCGGGAGAGCGCAATGCCTTAGCGGCATCAACCTGTCCATGAGCTGCCGTGTCTCCGAAATCCTCAGAGCCGACATATGCAAGAATCTCTCGTGTGGCGTTGTCGAGGACGATCACGGCACCGTTCTGGATGCCTTTGAGTTTCCATTGCCTCATGTGGTTGGAGAGGAGAGTCTCCACCGACTTCTGTTTGTTGAGATCGAGAGAGCTGCGCACCTCCCTTTTATCTCTCACCTGACTCCTTATTCTCAGACAGAAGTGTGGCGCATGACTCTGTGGCGGCTTTCTCGCTGCCTGTGCATTTGTGTTCCAGATGATGACCGAGTCCTCTTGCGTAAAGAATCCGTTGGCGATCCACGGAAGGGCACGACGTCTGCGTTCTTCAAGCAGCTTGTCTGGATTCCTGTCCGGCGCCAGATCGTTGGGGTCATTCGGGATGAGGATGAGGTCGAAGAGCTGGGCAATGTTGAGTCGTTCAAGTGGTGTCTGGTAGTAGAGAAGCGCAGCAGACTTCAATCCTTCGATGTTCCCACCCAGCGGGACTATCGAGAGGTAGATCTCGAGGATTTCCTCCTTCGAATACTTCCATTCAAGCTGCAGCGCCCTGAACATCTCCACGACTTTGCTGAAGTATGTACGCTCCCGCCGTTCCAACATCCGGGCGATCTGCATCGTGATCGTGGATGCGCCAGAGACTCGCTTGCCGGTTGAGAGGTTCTGAACCATTGCTCGACACACCGCAAATGGATTGATCCCTGGGTGGTAGTAAAAGTACTTGTCTTCCTTCTCGATAAGGATGTGTTTCAAGCGTTCGGGGATTTCTTCGGGTGAAGTCCTGAGTCGCCACGCGTCATCGTCTGCGAGGAACGCATGGAGGAACTGTCCGTTGCGGTCTTCGACCATGAGGGAGTATGGCTTGAGTGGAGAGAGTGGGGAGAGAAATGAGAACGTCAAGAAGATGGCAAGGAGTGACAGGCACAAAATAGACACAGCACGGAGGACTCTATGACGGATCGGTAGGTGCAGGTTCATGAGCGACGTTCGGGTCGGTAGATGAAGCCGAACTTCTCGGACATTCATTCTGGCAAAATGTAGAGAACAAACACCGGAAATGCAAACACGACACCGCTGCATTGAAAATGTAAGCAATGAGCAATCAGCGTATCGACCCAGCGGTGGCGGGGACACTCGGCCGTGTGGTCTTCTTTGTAAGCACAACTCAGGTCAGTGAAGAAGGCATTCCTCAACACCTCCACGTTCACAACCCTTATCCGAACCCGTTCAATCCCTCTACGAGAATGCGGATTTGACTTGCTTGACATTACTCGTGGAATCGGGTAAGTTACTATGGAAGGATGAATCACATGAGTCCTGTAGTCAAAAGGCTTCTGGAAGAGATAATGCAATTGCCCGACACCGAGCGGGCGGTTATTGCAGAGGAATTGATCGCTACATTAGAACCGGGTACTGATCAACATGTTGAAGAAGCATGGCAACTGGAAGTCATCAGACGTGCACTTGAGATTGATCGGGGGGAGGTTCAGTGTCTGCCGTGGGAAGTAGTCCGCGAAAAGCTCCGGAACTCCAGTGCAGCACATTGAGCTGCATCCGGAAGCTCTTCACGAGTTGGAGGAAGCTCACATATGGTACAAGGGCAAGTCCGCACGTCTTGGCGAGAGGTTTTTGGATGAGCTTGACAGAGCGATGGCGGCCATTCAGCAATCCCCTGATAGATGGCCTACCTTCGTTGGTGGCACACGCAGATTCCTTCTTCACAGATTCCCATTTGCTGTGGTCTATCGGAAGACGGATAACAACATTCAAGTGATCGCCGTGATGCATCAGCGACGAAACCCTGGATATTGGAAGAAAAGGATGTAGCCGCGAGGTTCCATTACTGCCTTCCTTGAAATTCACCCCTCATTTACGTACCGTAGTCTGAAATCTGTAATCCCATAACCGTTTCTCCCGGTCCATGCTCGTTCTTGGCATCGAAACATCGTGTGATGAAACCTCGGCCGCCGTGGTGGACGACGGGGTTGTGAAGTCGAACGTCATCTCCTCCCAGCTTGTGCATGCGAAATACGGCGGCGTGGTGCCGGAACTTGCCTCGCGGGCGCATCAGCGACTCATTATTGAGGTCGTCGAAGAAGCTCTGACGAATGCGGGAGTGACGAAGAACCAGATTGAAGGCATTGCTGCGACGCAGGGTCCCGGGCTTGTTGGTGCCCTGCTTGTGGGACTGAACTTCGGGAAGGCGTTGGCATATGGCCTCAGGATCCCGTTCGTTGGCGTGAACCACATGGAGGGACATCTCTACTCGAACATGTTAATGGCTGAGAAGCCATCCTTTCCGTTTCTTTCATTGATCGTCTCTGGCGGGCACACGATGCTCGTGCTCGTTACCGCACCTTTTGAACATCGGCTGCTCGGTCAGACACGCGACGATGCGGCTGGTGAGGCATTCGACAAGGTGGCGAAGATGCTCGGACTCGGCTATCCAGGTGGACCGGCGGTCGACAAGCTTGCCAAGCAAGGAAACCCTGCCGCAATCAGGTTTCCCCGGACGTACCTCGAAGAAGGGAGTTACGATTTCAGCTTCAGCGGAATCAAGACGGCTGTGCTGTATTACCTGAGGAACAATGGTCTGTGCGGTCAGACAAGTATTCCCGTACAGCAACTGGCAGATATCTGCGCCAGCTTCCAGATGTCTGTGGTTGAAGTGCTGGTGGAGAAGACAATTGCTGCTGCCAGGGAGTTGAGAGTGGACGATGTGACGATTGCCGGTGGCGTCTCCGCAAACTCATTGTTGCGGTCCATGATGGATGATGCGTGCAAGCGTGAAGGCCGACTGCTGTTCTATCCATCCGTCCAGTATTGCATGGACAACGGTGCCATGATTGCGTATGTTGGATGGATGAAGTTACAGAGAGGAGTTACCTCCTCATTAGAGTTGCCCGCGGTGGCGAATCTTGAACTGAGCTGTTGAGGCGAACAGAACCTTTTGAGAGATGCTGAACTCCCTGCTTAAGAAGCACCCAACAGCAATCCCAATCTCTTTCCTCGTTCTCGTCATTCTGATCCCTTACTGGAAGCTCACTACCATGCAGGGCTTCCTGATTACGGATGACATCTTCACCAGCGATATCATGAACGATGCCTTCCCGTATCGGTTCTACCTCGGTGAAGTGCTAAAGAGCGGGCAACTTCCGTTGTGGTATCCGCCCGTGTACGGAGGCTTTCCTTTACTCGCGCGAGCCGAGGCGGGAATTGCGTATCCGCTGAACCTGTTGCTTTTCGGACTGTTGCCGCCCTACACAGCACTCAACCTCATCATTCTCCTTACGCTCATCATCGCGGCGGCCGGGATGTATCTCTATGCGAGAGAGCTTGAGGCCGATATCACAGCCGCGTTGGTTGCTGCCGTCAGCTTTGCGTACTCCGGGTTCATGATTGCGCATCTCAAGCATCTGAGCACAGTGAATGCTGCCTGCTGGTTTCCACTTGGATTGTATTTCATCGAGAGGGCATTTAGGCAGAATGAGTCGTGCACCTTCCTGCAGAAGTCCAAACCGTTTCTGTATCTCAGCCTCGTCTTTGCAGTGCAGAACCTTGCGGGACACACGCAGACCGCCTACTACTGCGGACTTGCTTACGTTGCGTATTTCCTATTCCGATACTTCGTGAGTCGAAAGAGGCCGGAGGCCGGAAAGAGAAAGCGTGCACAACACGAGGCTACGGTTCCCGTCGGCTTCTTCCGTGACCCGCGGACAATCTGGTTTGCGGTGGCGATGCTGATCGCGGCAGGCATCAGTGCAATCCAGCTCTTGCCAACGTACGAGCTTGTCTCGCTCTCGCAACGATCGGGTGGAGTGACGTTCGAGTACGCGTCCAGCTATGCCTACGATCCATCCAACATTAAGACGTTCTTCTACCCGTACGCGAACGGCGACATCGGCAATGCAACGTATCGCGGTGAGAGTATCTTTTGGGAGGACTATGGCTACGTAGGCTTGCTGACGATGCTGCTGGCGCTCTACGCTGCCGTCCGGCTGTGGAAGAAGCCACATGTGAAGTTCTTCGCCGTCGCAGCAATTGTTGCGTACGTCTTCGTGCTTGGACCCAACACCCCGGTGTATGAAGCTGTGTTCCATGTTGTTCCCGGGATGAAGTTCTTCCGTTTCCCTACACGATTCCTGTTGATTGTCGATGCATCCATTGCGATTCTTGCCGCTCTGGGACTGACGCAACTTCTTTCTCGCCCTGGCGGGAAGGAGAAATCTCAGCCTGACCGTCCCGTGTCGATTGGGTGGATTGTGGCTGCGCTGGTGGTGACTGATCTCCTCTACTTTCAGATGCGCCAGAACCCATTTGTCGATGCCGACGCATGGCGCACGCCGCCGAAGACTGTCCATAAGATCAAGGAGGATCAAGGTTTCTTCCGCATCTATTCTCCAGGGGCAAGCGAAACCCATAAGATTGCATTTGCCAATGCAAAGGGATGGCAGGGAAGCTTGCAGCCGTACATTGATCAGCGGGAATTCATCCAACCCGGTCTCAACGTACTCTATGGCCTTTCAACGGCCGACGGTTATGCACAGCTCACCCCGAGCTATGTTGTTGATGTATGGGGAGACCAAAACCGCGGCGGATTGATCTTCGAAACGGCGACTGTGCAACAGAATGTGTTTATCCCGCGACCTGCGTTCATCAAGACAATCTCCCTCTTCAACATCAAATACCTTCTCACGCCGTGGCCAATTCAATCCGATGCATTGGAGAGATTGGAGCCTGTTGCCGGTGTCTTTATGTATCGGAATCCTTCGGTGATGCCGCGAGCGTTCATGGTGGGGCAGTACAGGCTTGCCCAGAATCCGGACACGGCCAAATCAATCCTCATCTCCGATGGCTTCGATCCATCTCAGGAGGTCATCCTCTCCAAAGCTCCTCATCGGCTTTTCAACGGCGGTCAGATCAACGCATCGGTCAATGTGGTTCACTACCTCACGAACGAGGTGGTGCTTCGAGTGAAGTCAGACAGGGATGGGCTCGTAGTGCTTTCTGATACCTACTACCCTGGATGGAAGGCGTTCGTTGATGAATCGGAGACAGAAATCCTGCAGGCGAACATCTGTCAACGGGCTGTCGAAGTTCCGGCCGGCGAGCACGAGGTGAGGTTTGTGTTTGA
>CAYHRX010000271.1:0-5251 GCA_964359075.1 uncultured Chitinophagales bacterium | reverse complement strand
GGTAGTCAAGCCATTCCATCTGCGTGAACGTTGCTATCGGCTCATCAATCGTCTTCACGGACATGGTCTATGTCGCTCTCCGGTTAGGTTGGATGAATTGCTGAAAAATATAGTGTAATCCACGAGGAGATGCAACCGAGCTATTGTAATTCTCAACAGCTCGCGACTCTTGGCTTCAGAGTTCCCGCGGGCCGCTTCAGTCGCAGGGACGACCGTCTGAAGGACTTGCCCGGAATTAAATTCGTTATGTTGACTTTCTTCATCATGTTTGGTATCTTAAACTCCGGGATAAGGTCAAGGCAACATCTCATCCAACCGACGGGCGTCTGGTTGCTTTCCCAACTAACTGAAGACTCGAGTTCTTTCAAAGAATAAATGTTCATTTGGTTTTTGTTTCTTCTTCCGGCAGCCTCTTTCCCAGCTATTCCAGCTTCATTCCCAAGCCTAACGTATCATTTTCATTGTGAAATAGCGTAGCCTATTTCATGGGGCATTTTTATGGCTGATGAACAAAACCAGAACAAGACTGAAAGCGGATCGAACACTCCTCCAGCACCCCGGAAGCCATTGCCACCATTGAGATCTCCGAGTGGTGGTGGAGCAAAGCCCCCCTTGCCTCCGGTGAAGTCAGGCTTGGCACCTACTGGCTCGGCGCCACGGCCTGTGGCATCACCAGCGCCAAAGCCGGCACC
Organism: uncultured Chitinophagales bacterium; assembly: GCA_964359075.1. Classification (GTDB taxonomy): domain Bacteria; phylum Bacteroidota; class Ignavibacteria; order UBA10030; family UBA6906; genus UBA11986. The sequence continues at coordinate 4,559 of CAYHRX010000271.1, read as the reverse complement.
AGATGCACCAGCCATGCACTCAGCAGCAACGGAAACGGCTGCATCGCACGCACAGACACTGCGCTCCGCACCAACTCCAACAATGGCAAAGCCATCGACTCCGCCAAGAGTGGTTAAGCCCAAACAGGACAAACCACCCGAAAACGATCAAGGCGTTTGGCGTATGAGCCGGAAGAACTTCCTGAACGTTGCGGGGTGGTTTGCATTCTTCAGTTTCCTGGCGACGGCTACAGTCGGGGCCATCAGGCTGATGGTGCCGCGTGTGTTGTATGAGCAGCCGTCGGCATTCAAGGCCGGCCGCCCGGAAGACTATATCATAGGCGAAGTAAGCGAGACATACAAAGACGAGTTTAGAGTCTGGATTGTTCGTGAGTCGGAGGGGTTCTATGCTTTGTCAGCGATCTGTACTCACCTTGGATGTACGCCTCGGTGGCTGGCGATTGAGAGCAAGTTCAAATGTCCGTGCCACGGTAGCGGCTACCACAAAGATGGTGTCAACTTTGAAGGCCCGACGCCCCGTCCACTCGAGAGATTGAAGATCACTCTTGCGGATGACGGACAGATTCTCGTTGACCGTGCAATCAAGTTCCTGTACGAAAAACAGGAATGGTCGAAGCCCGACGCATTCCTGAAGTACGGTTAGCTAGTGGAGCAGGCAGAAGACCACAGAGACACCGAGCGTGAGCCTTTGAGCTGGGGTGACTTTGTGTTGGACGCTGTGCCTGTCAGAGTTCATTGAAAGGATCGGAGTCTGCTATGCTTGGTATACTCGACCAGATGAAAGAGAAGATGCAGAAGACGGACGTCTATAAGTCCATCTTTCGGCATACCTATCAAGACACACAGCGCAACCGGGCGTTGCAGATTGTCGACAATGTGTTCCTGCATCTTCATCCTGTGCGCATCAGCCGGCATGCAACTAATATCGGTTTCACATGGGGGATGGGAGGCATCACGTTTCTCCTCTTCATCGTGCTCACGGTTACCGGTGTGATCCTTATGTTCTACTATCGTCCTGCTGCCGAATATGCATACGACGATATGAAGTATCTGATGAACGACGTCGCCTTCGGTCCACTTATGCGCAACATGCACCGTTGGGCCGCGCACGCGATGGTTATTACGGTCATGCTTCATATGTTCCGCGTGTTCCTTACCGGCTCCTACAAACCTCCTCGCCAATTCAACTGGGTCATCGGCGTTATCCTTCTGACACTTACGTTGTTCCTCAGCTTCACCGGGTATCTTCTTCCCTGGGATCAGCTTTCGATCTGGGCCGTTACCGTGGGGACAAACATGGCCCGTGCAACGCCGCTTCTCGGTCATGAAGGACCGTTCGGCCCCGAGCTGGGGATGAAGATCAACAACGACGTGCGCTTTGTGTTGCTTGGCGGAACGCAGGTGGGTCCGCCGACGCTTCTCAGGTTCTACGTGTTGCATTGCATATTCCTACCGCTCGTGGGTGGCGTACTCATGATTGTCCACTTCTGGAGAATCAGGAAGGACGGCGGCATCTCCGGTCCGGACGTGAGTGAGAAGAAGTTCTGACATGGAACATCTTCTTAAGATCATCTCGAAGCCCGACAACGTGCCGATCATTCTGATGCTTGTGCTGGCCCTCTATTACACATGGTTGGCATTCAAGAAGGCACTGAAGAACGACAGACAGGGGTATTCTGAAGAGTCCAAGCTCGCAGACAAAGTGCAAGTATGGCCGTACCTTGTGAAGGTGGAATTCCTTGCCTCGATACTCATCATGGTCATCCTAACGTTTTGGTCATTCCTCCTGGATGCACCGCTGGAGGAACCGGCCAACCCGGCGCTCACGCCAAACCCATCGAAGGCCCCATGGTACTTTCTCGGTTTGCAGGAAATCCTGGTGTACTTCGACCCATGGATCGCAGGAGTTCTGATTCCTACCCTTATCATCATGGGTCTCGCTGCAATTCCCTATATTGATATCAACCCGAAAGGGAATGGCTACTATACGTTCAAAGAGCGAAAGTTTGCCGTTCTCACGTTCTGCTTTGGCTTCATCATTCTGTGGGTGTCCTTGATTGTGCTCGGCACGTTCTTCCGGGGTCCGGGCTGGAACCTCTTCTTCCCATGGGAGTACTGGGACACTCATCGCGTCGTTGCAATGACGAACGTGGACTTTACTGAGTTCTTCTTCAATATCCCAACGATGCTTGTCGATGGCTCGCTGAACCCGCTTGCAATGCTGATCGGGTCGGTTACTATCATTGTGTGGTATGGGATTGGCGTGCTGTACTATCTGAAGAAGAGGACAACGGATATGATGAGACAGCTCGGGCCGATCCGGTACGGCATCGTAGCATTCCTGTTCCTGACAATGATGGGGTTGCCGGCCAAGATCGTGCTTCGGATTGCCTTTAACATCAAGTACATCCTGGTTACACCATTCTTTAATATCTGACCGTGACTCTGTCAAAGGAGATCGTTCTTGCTTGAGAAGCGTGCCCAAATACCGATAGAACAGCGGAACTACAGTGCCTACTACGTTGTGTTTTCAGGACTGCTGTTCCTTGGAACCATGTGGGCAGTTGTTGATGAGGTGGCAACCCGGCGACCCTGGAAGGATGAGCAGCGGGAGTATGTTGAACTCGCCAGGCAGAAGGTACAGGAACGGATAGACCAAGCAGTTGCCGATCTCGACTCCTCCGCGCTCGCGGAAGCTGCTGCGAGTGTGCAGGCGGCAAAGGACTCACTCAGTGCGCCAACCTACAAAAGCGTAATGGGTGTGTACGAAGAGACCCTTGAGGAGCTCATAAACGAAACAAGAGAGTATCAGTTTGCGAAGAGCAGGGGAGACGAAGCGTACTACTTCTATAAGAAGTCTGTGCGCGAAGAGAAAGAGAACCTCAAGCTGAAGGCAACGCTGGAAGAAGAAGAAAAGGAAATGGCAAAGCACCAGGAGGCGATCAAGGTGCTTGAGGCGAAGCGTGACTCACTTTATGCCATCGTGATGACCTACCGGACCAACCTCCGGACGGCGCAGAATGCATACAACGACATGCTGAAAAAAGTTGAGCAATGGCAGGCAAAGCTCAAGCGTGTGGACTCGGCCCCTATCGAGATCAACCAGGTGATGTTGCTGGATTACGACCGGAACCCGTTCAACGACCCCAAGGCCAGGATCGATCGTTGTCAGACGTGCCATCTCGGGTGGAATGAAGAGGTGATGGAGGACGCGCCCCACCCCTTCAAGAAGCATCCGCTTCCTGAATTGCTGAGCATTCACAATCCCGAAGTCTACGGCTGCACGCCTTGCCATCGTGGCCAGGGCGCGGCGTTGACCGCGGGGATGGCGCATGGCGAAGGCGATCATTACTGGGAGAACCCACTGCTCAAGGGGAAGGACGTCTGGGCTGCGTGCAATGAGTGTCATGAGAACCAAAGCGCTCTGAATTCCGCACCGGAGTTTACACGGGCCAAACGACTCATGATAGAGTCGGGCTGTCATGGCTGCCACGAGATCAAGGGGTACACTGACCTCCCGAAGATCGGTCCCGAGCTTGGACGCATTGGGTACAAGACGGACGCTGAGTGGGTGTACCGGTGGTTGAAGAGCCCAAAGGACTTCAATCCGCATACACGCATGCCGAACTTCAAGCTCACCGACGAGCAAGCGGAAGCCGCAACGGCATATCTGATGGATGTGTCGTCGAAGAGTGAATTCCCATATGCAAAGAACACATATGTCGGGGGTGATGCCAAACGCGGAAAGGAAACCGTGGAAACCGTCGGTTGCCTGGCATGCCATGCCATTGGTGACAATACAAAGGTTCGTGCGGCACGGGGAACCAGCTATGATATTGCACCTGAGCTAACGCGGGTGGGAAGCAAAGTCAGTTCTGACTGGGCGTACGACTGGGTGCGCAATCCGCGACACTACAACCCCACGACGAAGATGCCGAGTCTCCGTCTCACTGAAGGTGAAGCGAAGGATGTCGTGGCATTTCTCATGACATTAAAGGATGAGCGTTCATTCGAGAAGAAGATTAAAGAATTACTGTCAATGCAGAAGATAGTTAATGCTGTAGAAAGAAGCCGCAGGTTAGTTAATTAAGGTCCAAAGGGGTCAGGCACTTTTGTGAATTATTATGTATAGAGTATAATTACTCAATACATTGAGATAATTCGAGGTATTTATGCAACAGATTGAATTTAAAAGAGATATAACAAGTACAATTACCCAAAGATTGCGTGAAGAAAGGCGTTTTATCCAAGTTATAATAGGCCCAAGGCAGGTTGGTAAGACTACCGCTATTCTTCAAGCGCTTAAAGAAATAAGCATTCCGCATCACTATGCGGCAGCTGATTTGCCTGCGCCGCCTCCATTTGAATGGATTTCCCGGCAGTGGGAATCAGCCCGGATGAAATTAAAAGATAAAAGCGAAGCTATATTGGTTTTGGATGAAGTCCAGAAGATATTTGATTGGTCAACCGAGGTCAAGCGGCTATGGGATGAAGATACAAGAAAAGGCGATAATATAAAGGTTGTGATTTTGGGCTCATCAGCGCTTTTAATTCAAAAA
>CAYHRX010000270.1:0-5271 GCA_964359075.1 uncultured Chitinophagales bacterium | reverse complement strand
TGTTGCAGGATCTCTTTACCTAACCATACGCATGATTGAAAAGACGCAAGAAGGCCAGAAGTAGGTGTTGCTCCCAAGTTTGAGAAGGATTCTCTAAGGTTTTGTCAATTCTGACAATCCTGACTGTCAGTATACAGCGGGTTCGTAGAGAACCTATTGGCACAAGTCTTGACGGTGCTTGATCTTTAAGACCCAGAGTACCCTCTGAATGTCATCATGGATGACCAGTCCAAATCGGCTCAACAGAAAATGGTTTTTCTCGCCCAGGTCGTGAGTGTCTCGCTCATCTGGGTGTTCGTCATTGGTATCGGTATCTGGATTGCGAATCTCATCTCCCTATCTCTTGAACTCCATGATGTCCCTGGAGCGTCGGTTGGGATTAGCATCGTAGCGATTCCGGTCTTCTTCGCGCTCGCAGGCATCCTGACCTACGTCTTCATCGGATTACAGAAGAAGCATCCATCTTCACCCACATCTGAGGAGAAATAACATGCGCCTCCCAGGATTGTTCAGAGGTCTCGCGTTCGTAATTCCTGCCACGCTCTCAGCCCAACAGATCGAACTTCCCGACAACCCGCTCAAAGGCCGGATCATCTTCGAAGAAAAAGGCTGCATCGAGTGTCACGCAATCGGTGGCTACGGTGGGACAGAAGGGCCTGACCTCAGTCAGGAGTTGTACTTTGGGAGTGTCCTCGAGTTGGCCTCGATCATCTGGAATCACACCCCACAGATGAACCGGAAGTTCCGCCAGTTGCGGAGTGATCGTCCGCAATTTACGGAAGGTGAGATGCTCGACCTTTTTGGATTCCTGTATTACCTCCGTTACCTCGGAGAGCCTGGCAGTGTGGCGAAGGGGAAGAAACTGCTGGAGACAAAGGGATGCACGACGTGTCACGCGATGGGAGGACAGGGTGGCACGGCGGGGCCCAACCTGGAACAAATCCAGCACTACGCCTCACCGCTGTACATCGTCCAGGCAATGTGGAACCACGGCCCAAAGATGCAAGAGCAAATCAAGAAATCCAGTATGAAGTATCCAACACTCAGCGGGAGAGACATCAACGATATCACCGTGTATATCCGCCAGGCGACGGTGGGAGGTGCAGAAGTGCGGATGTCACCCGGCGAGCCGACCAAGGGGAGAGAAGTCTTCAAGAGCAAAAGCTGCGGAAAGTGTCACCTCGTCGAAGGGAAGGCGAAGAAGATCGGTCCTAGCCTCTCGAGCATTGAGCTGAAGAAGGGAGTTACCGAAGCCGCAAGCCTGATGTGGAACCACGGGCCCATGATGATGGAACGCATGAAGAAGGAGGCGATTGACTGGCCACGCTTCGAAGGAAACGAGATGGCCGATCTGATTGCGTACCTCTACTTCCTTGGCTTCGAAGATAAACCCGGTGACGCGGCAAAGGGTGAGACCGTCTTCCGGGCGAACGGGTGCAACGATTGTCACAAAAGCGGCACTGGAAGCAAAGCACCTGATTTCGCGACGGTCAAGCGTTTTGAATCGCCAATCCAGATGATCCAGCTTATGTGGAACCACGCAACCGACATGGAAGACCTCTTCATCGCACAGAACAAGGAGTGGCCACAGCTCGAGACGAAAGACATGCGCGACATTTACGCGTATCTCAGAAAGGTCACGGAGAAGTAGAACATATGCCTTCAGCCTCGGGTCTATGTCGAGAACGGTAAGAACATACGTCACCATCGGGACCATCGTCATCATCGTCGGTCTCCTCTCGCTTTTCCTTCGCGCAGTTTTGCCTGCCAGACCCAACGTCGTCCAACCGCTCGCGTTCAACCATAGGATCCACATCGAGACTGTCGGTTTGAACTGCAAGGACTGTCACCTGAACGTCGAGACGAAGGCGATCGCAAGCATTCCCACACTCGAAGTTTGCCAGGCTTGCCACAACGAGGAGCCGGTCTCGAAGTCCCCCGTGGAAAAGGAGCTTTTGCAGTACGTTGCGGAGAAGAAGGAAATTCCATGGGTGCAAATCTATTCCGTACCTGAGCAAGTGTACTTCTCACACCGGAGACATGTGATGATCGGTGGGCTGGAGTGTTCGAGCTGCCATGGCGAAATTGCCGCCATGACGACGCCGGTATCGTACCAGGCTGTGCCTGTGACAATGGAGAACTGCATGGCCTGCCACAAGCAGAACAAGGTGACGAACGATTGTCTGACGTGCCACCTGTAACACTGAATGAGCGCATATGGAGATTAGACGGCGAGATTTTCTGAAACTGTTTGGCGGGCTAACCGGCAGCGCCGTTCTCGGCGGCTGCGCGCTCGAGGAGGTCTTCGAGATGCCGGGGCGACTCATCGCGCAAGCAAAGAGCGGTCCGGGTATTGAGACGTGGAAGAATACGACATGCGGCTTGTGTCCGGGCGGGTGTGGCATTCGTGTCCGTCTGGTCGACGGTCTTCCAGTCTACGTGAAGGGGAATCCAACGTATCCGATCAACCAGGGTGGAATGTGCCCGTTGGGACTCAATGCACTCCATCACCTGTACCATCCTGATCGCCTTAAGGGACCGATGAAGCAAGTCGGCAAACCCGGCAGTGGAAAGTGGGAGCCGATCAGTTGGGATGACGCGCTCAAGATTGTCTCTGGCACGCTCACAGAACTGCGGAGCGGAGGGAAGCCTCATCAAGTTACGTTTCTCGGTCACGAAACGCGCGGACTGATGCACCAGCACATTGCGCGATTCATGCGCGCGTACGGGTCTCCGAACTACTTCCAGTTTTCCTCCGGCCAGAATGATGGTGTTCCCTACATGCTCGTTCAGGGGCGTTCACAAATCCCGGCGGGCGATGTTCTGAATGCGAAGCTCATCGTGAGCTTTGGCTCGAACTTTCTGGAGGAAGGGTACTCTCCAATCTACTACACGAAGCTGTACAGTCATCGCCGGGAGACGGAGACGCGGTACATCCAGATTGAGCCACGCTTGAGCCTTACAGCATCGAATGCTGATCGGTGGGTTCCGATCCGGCCGGGAACCTATGGTGCGTTGGCACTTGGGATTGCATACGTCCTCATCCGCGAGGAACTCTACGACAAAGAGTTCGTGAAGGCGCACACGTTTGGGTTCGACGAGTGGGCAGACCGGAATGGCCAGAAGCACCTCGACTTCAAGAGCTTCGTTCTCGGCAATTACTACCCCGAGCGTGTCGCGGAGTTGACGGGTGTTCCCAGCGCGACGATCCTGGAGATTGCTCGTGACCTGGGGAACACACGCCCTGTGCTGGTCATCGGAGGTGAAGGAGCGATCGGCAATACCAACGGCACGTTTGCTCTCATGGCTGTCCACAGTCTAAATGCGCTGCTGGGAAACTTCGAGCGAACAGGCGGGATCTACACCATCGACGAGCCGCCATTTGGAAAACTGCCGACAGTTCAAGAAGATACCGTGGCGAAGCAAGGCAATGGTCAGTCGCTTGTAGCCGGCTCTCACGACACGAGTTTCCCACTCACCAATTTCTCCATCGAAAGCTTCACGAAGAATGTTCTGGCTGATCGTCCGTATCCGACCGGCGTGCTCTTCCTCCACGATGGAAATCCGCTCTTTCAAACGCTGAACCATCACGAGTTTGCCAAGGCGCTTCAGAGGATTCCACTCGTCGTCAGCTTTGATTCCATCATGAATGAGACGAGCGAGTATGCACACCTCATCCTGCCTGACCATACGTTCATGGAGACGTGGGATGAAGTCTCGAATGTGCCGTCAGTGGCATTCACACATGTCGGAATCCAGCAGCCTGTCATCGCACCACTCTACGAGACGCGCCACACGGGCGATGTGTTGATCGACCTTGCCAAACGGGTCGGCGGGACCGTCGCGGCGTCGTTCCCGTTTGAGAGCTACCAGGACGTTCTGAAACTTGGTGCAAGGGCCATTTACGAATCGGGTGAAGGTGCGATTGTTTCTGAAGGAGTGAAGCGAATGTGGCTGGAGTACCTGCAGCAGCGAGGATGGCACATCGGTCGGTACAGCTCGTTCGACGAGTTCTGGACGCTGCTGCTTGAGCATGGCGGCTGGTGGAACCCCATCCGCAAACCGAAGTCGTGGGAGAAGGTGTTTCCGACACCCTCAGGGAGGTTTGAGTTCTACTCACAGCGATTGAAGTCGACTGTCGATGCTCTCGTTGAGAAATCAGGCGGGAAGAGTTCTCCTCAAAACCTGGAACTCGTCTTGAACCAACTGAATATTTCTGCCCGCGGCGACAGCGCATTCCTTCCTCATCATGAACCTGTCCCCTATGCGACCGACATGCCGCTGCACCTTTCACGTTCCAACCGCTGACGGTTCGGGATGGCAACGGCGCACATCTGCCGATGATGCAAGAGATGTTCGGCTACACTGTTCGGCGGTACTGGGATTCGTGGGTAGAAATCCATCCCAAGACAGCGGCAGAGTACGGCATTGCCGACGGTCAGTGGGTGTGGTTGGAGTCCTCGGTGGCGAACATCAAGGTGCAAGCGAAGATTAGTCCCGGCATACTGCCGAACGTCGTCGCTGTTCCATTCGGCTTGGGACACACGTCATACGGCAGATACGCAGACGGTCATGGTGTGAATCCGAACTCCATCATGCGAAACGCGTACGACCTTGTGAGCGGCAAACCGGCCCTCGAGTTGACCAAAGTGAAAATGTCTGTAGCCACGTGAGACAAGGAGCAGACTGAATGCCGAAGTGGGCAATGGTGATCGACCTCGATAAGTGCACGGGCTGTGGTGCGTGCATGGCGGCGTGCAACATGGAGAACAACATCGCCATCGTCGCTCCGAAGGAGGCGCAAGAGGGACGCGTAATGTTCTGGATGGATATGATCACGTCCTACGAGGGTGAGTATCCGAACATCGAAGTGAAGCGGATGCCGAAGCCGTGCTACCACTGCGACGATCCTCCGTGCATCAAGGTGTGCCCCGTAGGTGCGACGTTCCGGAACGAAGAAGGGTTGGTCGGTCAGGTGTACGTCCGGTGCATAGGATGCCGCTACTGCATGGCAGCATGTCCGTTCACGGCAAAGGTGTACAACTGGGGCGAACCCCAGTGGATCGACGGTGCGACGACGTGTTTTAATCCCGACGTGTCCCGCCGGATGGTCGGTGTGGTGGAGAAGTGTTCGTTCTGCGCCCATCGTTTGATAAAAGTGAAAGAGGATGCCGACCAGGAAGAGCGCGCGATCCGCGATGGTGAGTACGTCCCTGCGTGTATGGAGAACTGTCCGGCTGATGCGATCTACTTCGGCGACATCGAAGACAA
>CAYHRX010000269.1:0-5278 GCA_964359075.1 uncultured Chitinophagales bacterium | reverse complement strand
TCCGGTTACGGCGTTCAAATTGTACGCATTCGTGTTGTTGCTGCCAACCCACAGGTCTTATGCCATAGCAGGAAGCCACAAGCATACGGCAAGCAACACAAGTGCGACATTGAGAATGCCTGAACGGTTCATAGGATTGCTCCTTTAGTTAGTTGTAGTGGATGTTGAGATTGATGTTCAGGGAAGTGTTGTCGGGCCGTCGGGTGTATCCAGCGTACAATGGCTCGCGATACTGGTTCAATGATAACTTTTTCAAGCCACATTGTCAAGTGTATCCAGCGTACAATGGCTCGTGATACGCTGAAATCTAATGCCGTCTATACACTATCTCAACCCCACGAATGGGTAGTTTTGCTACCGGGAATCCTTTGGAAAGGTTACAGAATGCGAATACGGGGTTGAATTAAGGGAAAGGAGTAGTCTGATTACTTCATAAGCAGCATCCGGATCGTGTGCACCGACGCTCCGGATCTCAACTGCGCAACATATGTTCCGCTCGCCAACGCAATTCCATCTCCGGCGGAGGCGGAGAATGCTATAGCATGCGTTCCAGCGGGCACGAAGCCGTCAATCAGTGTGGCAACTTCCCGCCCCAAAAGGTCGAACACTTTCAAAGACACGAATCGAGATTCCTGGGTTCTGAACCCAATCAATGTGTTTGGATTGAAGGGGTTCGGATAGTTCTGAGAAAGCGCGAATGCAATTGGCTCAGCGTTCCCCTCTGTCATGACGGAATTGGTGCCTACTGTACGCGTGAAGAGCCCATTTCCCCAGGTTCCCGCAAGTACTCTGCCCTGCGGGCCGGCAATCAAAGCGGTAATGTGGGTATTGATGAGGCCTTCATTCATCTGGTGCCAGGTTGTCCCAGCATCGGTCGATCGGTACACACCGTCGCCATTCGTTCCTGCTAGTATCGCTCCCTCGGCATCAACTGCGAAGATCGGTCCATAAGGATCTGAAAAGCGGGCATCAACCTGTGTCCAGGTGAGTCCATGGTTTGTGCTTCTGAACACCCCGCTCTCCCACGTACCTGAAAACACGTTACCGTGATTGTCAACTGCAACTCTGTACACTTTATAAGGTGGAAGTGAAGTGCGAACCCACGCATCACCCTCGTTGGTGGAGCGGAAGGTGCCTTCCCCGGAGGTCCCGGCGTAGAGCATACCATCGTTACCTGTGTCCAGTGAAAGGACTTCAGAGGAAGTCCATCCGGTGTGCGTCGTCCAATTCTCGCCGTTGTCAGTCGATCGTGCAATCCCCCGTGCGCTACTTGAGTACAGAGTTCCATTCGGGCTGACTTTGAGAACCGATGTCGAGCCCACACTCGTTGCCACAACGCTCCAGTTGTCTCCGCCGTCAGTGGAGCGCCAGATCTCGTTACTACTCCCAGCTATCACTGATGCGAACAGCACTCCGTCAACACTGCACACAAGCGTGCGCACTTGTCCAGTCGGCGAAAGCGACAACACACTCCATGTTGCGCCTTCATCGGTCGACCGCATGACTCCCCTGAAACCGACAGCGGCGAACAACACATTTGACGGAGTCAGGAGAAGGCTGCGGATAAAAACGTTCCGCAGACCTGAGTTTCGCTGCAGCCAAGTGCGTCCGTCGTCAACTGACCGATAGATGCCGTCACGACCGGGGGCACTGCTCGACGTGCCCGCAAAGACGACTCCATCAACATCAGAAACGAACGCATGCGCCTCGCATCCTGAAGCGTCGCCATGCCGCCAAGTCTGGCCTGCATCGTTTGAAGAGAAGATCCCCGCTTGTGTGCCAACGTAGTAGATGTCCGTTGACGAGACAGCAATGGTAAAGACATACGACTCACCCCATGGAACCTCCAACGGCGTCCACGTTGCCCCCTGGTCGTTGCTCAAATGAATTCGACCATTGATTGTGGCAAGGACGTTGGCAGATGCGTCAACCGCGATAGAGCCGACCTCAGCATTCTGGTTGGCAGTCGTCAACCATGAATGCCCACCGTTTGTCGATCGCAACAGCCCACCGAACCATGTGCCGGCATACACATCTCCCGATATGGGCTCACAGACAAGCACCCGCACTCTCATCTGTGTTAGCCCGGCATTGCTCTCGATCCAGCTTTCCCCTTCATCGGTAGTCCGGAAAACGCCCTGCCCATCAGTACCTGCAAGCACTTCTCCAGCCGATGTACATGTGAAGCTATGGACCACAAGGTTGTCAAGTCCGCTGGAAACAAATGAGTTGCCCTGGTCGGTGGAGCGGAAGACCCCATCGCCGTCAGTTCCAGCAAGCAACATTCCCTGTTGTGTGAGGATCAGACTGTAAACTGAAACGTAAGGCAACCCACAGAATGCCCATGAGGTACCGAGATCGGTGGACTTGTAGACTCCACCGTAGTCAGTACCCGCAAACACTATTCCCTGGCCTGAGATGGCAAGAGACAGCACGCTCGCGCCGCTTGGGCCGGCAACCTGGCCCCACCTCTCCTGGGCGTGCCCGGCAGAACCCAACATAATCGACATCAGGAACACTATTGTAGATCCAAAGCGTGCCATACACCTCTTGTCATATGTGCAATTCTGAGGTGTAGAGGGTCAACGGTTATGCCATGGCGCGCGGGCTGTCAGTAATGAACAAAATCGTTGAAAGCGGTTGGGATTCAACAACTTCCTGATTTGAAGGGCACCGGACCCTGCTCAATGTCGGGTAATAATTACAGGGGTTTGAGGATTTTTCGCTAGGGGAGTTTAGGAGGATTGACCGGGCGGAAGGGAATAGCTCGAAGGGAGGCTCTCAGATTTCTCCGCGCAGAGACTTCGTAATAACTTCTGCCGCTGCAAGTGCCTTCATGGGGATTCTCCTTCTTTAGTTGCTGGTTGATCGGATGTGACTGACATATCCCTGACTGCGTGCATACCCCTCAAGTCGCTCGGCCATCATCTTGCGACCGCGATGGATACGAGACCGGATCGTCCCAACGGGAACTTGCATGAACTCCGCAATCTCGTTGTATGTACAGCCTTCCATATCGCATAGGATGAGCACTGTCTGGTAGTCCGAGGGGAGGGCTTCAAACGCGGTTTCGACCTCGTCGCTCAGGACGCCGGGCTCCATCATCTCTGAATGATATTCACTGAACGAGACATGAAGCTCTCGCTCGACATCATAGTTCACTCTTGACCGCTCACCGGACTCCTCTTCCTGGAAGTCCACGGCAACCGGCTGAAGCTTCCTTCTCCTCACCTCATTGATATATGAGTTCTTGCATATCTGGAACAACCATGCTCGGCAATTGGTACCTTTGCGGTACGTGTGGAAGTAGATGTACGCTTTAAGCATCGTCTCCTGGACGAGGTCGCGTGAGTAGTGATCGTCCCGACAGAGCAGTCGTGCATAACTGTGTAGCGCTTGCAGCTGAGGCAGCGCTTCTTGCTCGAATAAGCTCGTGGTTTTCATCGCCGTAGTGTCTGATAATGAAAGGTTGGATTGCTGACGCTTGCAGTCAATTCAACACGTGTGCCATTCGGCCACACAGAGTGTAGATGGTGAAATCAGCGGCAATGTGAAGAATTGGGAGGGGGCATGAGACGGTGTGAGACAGGAATGCTACACCACAGCCGGACCATCGAGTGTGAGGGTGTGGCAATAGTGCCACGCAACCCTGGCCTTGTTCAGCTACTCTCTGAATGTGGAGGGATCGATGGAGTACTCGGTCATCTTGCGGTAGACCGTCTTGCGGTCAACATCCATCAGTTTTGCGATCTGATTGATGTTCCCTTTGTATAGGCGCAGCATGCGAAGCAGGTATTTCTCCTCTGCATCGCGCACAATGGTGGAGAGGTAATCTTTGAATGGCGTGTTCAGGTTGACCAATTGCGCCGGATCGGCTATTGCCAGTGCTGATGTTGACGCCCGCAGGTCACCGGTAGGTAGCTCGATGCTTGTGATAGTATCGCCCAGCGTTTTGATGATTGCACGCTTCATCAGGTTTTCAAGCTCACGCACGTTCCCCCGCCAAGTGTAGTTCATCATGTCGCTGATGGCTGCTGGAGCAATATACTTCACCCGGCCATTGGAGAGATCGGCATGTCGTTGAAGGAAGTGCTCGGCAAGGATCGGCACGTCTTCGAGACGCTCACGTAGTGGCGGCATCGTAATCGGGAAGACATTCAGCCGGTAGAAGAGATCTTCACGAAAATCTCCCTGCTGCGTCATCATTTCCAGGTTTCGGTTTGTGGCCGCGACAACGCGTGTGTCCACCGAGATCGGCGTGTTACCGCCAACGCGCTCGAATCTCTTCTCCTGAAGCACCCGCAGAAGCTTGGTTTGCACACCCGGAGAAGTATCTCCAATCTCATCAAGGAAGAGTGTGCCGGTGTGCGCATCTTCGAACTTCCCGGACTTCTGTCTCGTCGCTCCGGTGAAGGCTCCCTTCTCGTGGCCAAAGAGCTCACTCTCCAGCAGGCTCTCCGGAATGGCGGAGCAATTCACGACGATAAATGGAGCGCCGGCCCGTTTGCTGTTGAAATGCAGTGCATGCGCCACAAGCTCTTTACCTGTTCCGCTCTCTCCCTGAACCAGGATCGTCACATCAGTATCTGCAACCTGGCGCACCTGGCGCAGAATGTCCTTCATTTTGTCGCTGCGTGTGATGATATTGCCGAAGCTGTAGGTGGTCCGCAGTTCCTCACGCAGCATTTTCAGCTCCCGATCCTTCTGCTGCGAATCCAATGCCTTGCGGATCTTCAGCAGCAGTTCGCTGTTATTGCACGGCTTCGTCAGGTAGTCTGTTGCACCGTGGTACATTGCTTCCACCGCAGTAGAGATGGATCCAAACCCTGTCACCATGATGATAAGAAGATCGGGAAGCTGTGACTTCACCCTCTTCAGCAGATCAACACCTGTCAGATTCCCCATCACCATATCGGTGAGGACCAGGTCAAACTCTTCGGTACCGAGGAGCTTGGTGGCTTCTTCGCCGTTTGTGGCAAGCGTAACCTGATAGCCTTCGTCAGAGAGCAGTGTTTGCGTCGCCACACGAAATGCTTTGTCATCGTCGACGACAAGAATCCGTTCCTGTCTGCCCGGCTCGCTACTCATGGACTTCACTCATCGTTGGTAGTTGGATTGTAAACGTTGTCCCCTCTCCCACTCTGCTCTTCACGTCAATGGAGCCTTTGTGTTGCTGGATGATCCCGTAGCTGACCGAGAGACCAAGGCCAACGCCGCTGAGATCTTTCTTGGTCGTGAAGAACGCGTCGAAGATCCTGTCGAGGTTCTCCGGCGGGAT
>CAYHRX010000268.1:0-5303 GCA_964359075.1 uncultured Chitinophagales bacterium | reverse complement strand
TGTTCTCGCGCAGGAACAATTCACAGAACAAACATCAATATCTCTAACGGGTGTTTACTCAAGTTCTGTTGCGTGGGGAGATTACGATAACGATGGAGACCTTGATATATTAATGAATGGAGATACAGGTCTTTATACTTCATTTACTAAATTATATCAGAATAATGCCGGATCATTTACTGCTGTGAATACATCTATTATACCAACCGATTTTGGTTCTGTCGATTGGGGAGATTATGACAATGATGGAGATCTCGATGTTTTACTTACAGGATGGAATAGTGGATATCATACAAAAATTTATCGTAATGATGGAAATAATATGTTTACAGATATTAATGCCGGATTAACCCCCCTTGTTTATAGTTGCGCAGCTTGGGGAGATTACGATAACGATGGAGACCTTGATATTCTTGCTACCGGGGGAAGAGTGGGATTTGAAATCCCAACAACCAAAATATACAGAAATGATTCAGGAGTATTTTATGACATTGCAACAAATCTTACGCCTGCTGAATGGAGTTCAGTTGCCTGGGGAGATTATGATAATGATGGAGATCAAGATATTGCAATAACAGGTGCTGCTAGCTGGGGTTGTTGCCCGCAATCAAATATATATAGAAATGATGGAAACGGTAACTTTACCAACATTAACGCAGGACTTATGGGAGTATATTATAGTTCAGTGAAGTGGGGAGATTACGATAATGATGGGGATCTCGATCTAATGCTCGCAGGATGGAATGGTAGTGCCGATGTTGCAAAAGTTTATCGTAACGATAATGGGATATTTACTGATCTTGCGGTTGTTATGACTGGAGTGAGGAGCTGTTCAGTTGCTTGGGGAGATTATGATAATGATGGTGACTTGGATATACTTCTAACCGGTTATGGTGGTGAGGGAGTGGGAAACATTTCAGAAATATATCGCAATGACGGAAATAATACTTTTACAAAACAAACATCAATAATTCTTGAAGGTGTGAGCTCAAGTTCAGTTGGCTGGGGGGATTATGATAATGATGGCGACCTGGATATTTTATTAACCGGGGCCACTTCTAGCGGTGCTGTATCAAAAATATATCGTAATAATAATACAACAGCTAACACAATACCATCCTCCCCAGTGAGTCTTGCAAATGCTGTTAGTGGAACTGATGCGACACTGAGCTGGGGTGCGGCAACAGACGGTCAGACGCCTTCGACCGGTCTCACCTATAATCTCCGCGTCGGAACAACGCCGGGGGCGAGCAACGTCCTCGGACCAATGGCCAATACCGGTAGCGGGTATCGCCGCGTTCCGAAGATCGGTCCGGTCAATCTCAACAGAAACTTTACGCTGAAAGGTCTCACTCTCGGCCAAACATATTACTGGAGCGTGCAGGCGATTGATGCAGCGTTTGCTGGCGGACCGTTTGCTCCTGAAGGGAACTTCCCTGCGCTTGTAGTTGCCATCGACATCAAGCCCGGCAGCTATCCTAACAGCATCAATCCAAAAGCCAAAGGAGTCTTGCCCCTGGCAATTCTGACAACTCCAATGTTCAATGCCGCAACGGTAAATGCCAACAGCGTGGCGTTCGGTCCGAACGGAACTGGAGAAACTCATGGACGGGGTCATATGGAAGATGTCGATGGCGACGGTGATCTCGACATAGTATTGCATTTCAACATCCAGGAGACCGGTATCCAATGCGGCACCACCCAGGCTACTCTAACGGGCACGACATTCGCCGGTCAAGCCATTACCGGCACGGATGCGATCCAAACTGTTGGATGTGGCTCACAGACCCTGATGGCGGGAGATGAAGCTGATATTCCCACAGGTTATGCTCTTGCCCAGAACTATCCAAACCCCTTCAATCCTGAGACAGAGATTCGTTTTGAGCTTTCAGAAGCAAGCCACGTCGTTCTCAGGATCTTCAATGTTCTAGGCGAAGAGGTCCGCACGCTGGTGGACGCGCAGTACGAAGCCGGTTATCATGGCGTGCGTTGGGATGGGAAGGACAAGAGTGGAAAGCCTGTTTCGAGCGGTATTTACTTTTACCAAATGAAGGCAGGCTCCTTTTCCCAGAGCAAGAGAATGAGTTTGATCCGGTAGAAACGATCGTTTGCCTAAGTCTGCGCCGCCTTGCTCGTGGGTGCCACAGCAAGACGGCACGGATTTGCAAAACACAATCTCAGCTGATTCCCATCGTTGAGAAATATCTTCTGATTTTGTGGTAAGAGCGAGGCGAAGCAGAATACTTCTCTGAAATAAGAAAATGAATCGGAGAGCTTCCCGCCAAGAAAGTTCATTGAAAAAAATCGCTGCAGAATAATTCTTGACTTTGGTCGGTTTCCTTCGTAGGATTATTCGTAAACTTCCGTTGGTCTATCCTCAGACCCGGAGTACCCGTAGAGGGCTTCATCTCCACATACCGCTTTGGGGGCGTCATAGAAAGCGGTCACAGCGGCAGAGGTTCATGGTCACTCCTCACCTCTGTTGCTAAGACACTCCGACTACTTCCTGAAAGTTACAGCTATACCCAGCCAAGAGAGGATTCCTACTTTCACCTCTGCTATTTTTCTCGTTTTCTTACAGTAGCATTCTTCTGTTTGGATCTTCGGTTCGGCAAGACTTGCCTCGTTATCACGTCTTCCCACAGATACTTCCCGAAGCTCCCTAAGTTTATCGGTGACCTCCAATGAAGACACTCTTGGTCATCGACGACATCGTAACCTTCTTCGATGACGTTGAATCGCTCAGTCGAATTGCCACGCGCTCGCTCTCGCAAAGACGAGGGGGACGAGCTTTTTGCATGGCCTCGGGGGTTGAGTCCGAAAGACAAGGAAGACACACACAAATCTCATCGGCCGATCAATTGCCTTTGATGCTGCTACAACACAGAGTATGCGATATACAACTCAGTCCTTGAAGACCGCAATTGATTCATCTCACAACATCAGAAAGGAGAAGCAGCCATGAGACATCTTACATGGTTCAAGACCATCATCGTGTTCGCGCTGGGGCTGTATCTGTTTGTGCTGGAGGATGGTGCGATGGCGCAGATCAAGATAATGCCGCTGGGGGATTCTATCACTAGGGGGTCCACCGATGGGTGTAGCTATCAGATCGCTTCCCCGTCTACCTTATTCAACGGGTATCGGCTACCATTGTACAACCAATTGGTAACAGCAGGTTACCTCGTCGATTTCGTTGGCTCTTTGCAGGATGGAACTGTGGCGGATCGGGACCACGAGGGGCACCACGGTTGGACAACCCAGCAGATACTTGACATTATTACGAACTGGTCAACTTGCACCTCACCTGACCGCACACCCGACGTGGTACTAATTCATCTAGGGACTAATGATATTCACAGGAATGTTCCTCCCGCAACCATCAAAGATAACCTTGGTCTGATTATCGACAAGCTTCGCGCCGTCAACCGAAACGTTACAGTTCTTCTGGCGCAGATCATCGGCGCCCTCCCGAGCGATTGCCAAACATGCTTGTCCAACGTGAATCTATGCCCATGCTCGGCCAAGGGGATCTGCAACTCTCAGAAAATCCCAGACCTGAATGCTTTGATCCCAGCTCTTGTCGCCTCAAAGAATACACCTGCTTCGAGTTCGAGAGTGATCCTCGTTGACCAAAATACTGGCTTTGATCCCACCATTGGCGTGCATACGGGAGATGGGGTACATCCGAATCCAACTGGTTACCAGAAGATGGCTGCCAAGTGGTTCCAGGCTCTCACGACAATCCTGACCCCCGGGGTGTGGACCCCCACGAATCTCGTCGCGAACAGTGGGTTCGAGTTTTCTATTGCTGGCGTCCCCGGACATTGGCTATTCTATACGAATGGCGCTCTTAATATGCAGACTTCTCCTCTACAGTATTGCGATGGAAACACGATCTATCACCTGCCGCTCATTAACGCAGGGACGAATACACAGCTCTACCAGTCGGGTATCACCCTCTGTAGCAATACGGAGTACCAACTGAGTTTCCAGGCCAAAGCCCACGCCTATCAAAAAAGTATCACGGCGGCTATACACAGGAATGATGCTCCGACCCCCTATGGTCTCAATCAGGTATTCAACCTCGCGACTTCCTGGCAGACGTATTCGAAGAGGTTTACTACAACTGGATTCTCCGGCACAGTGGACAACGCTCGCCTACGCCTCACGTTTAATTCGGCTGCTATGTTCTGGATTGATAACGTGGTCCTTGCAAAGGTTGGGGGTCCTCCCGGGATTGCTCCAACCATAAACACGCATCCTGCAAGCCAGACTGTCGCGGTAGGACAGAGTGCTACATTCAGAGTTGTAGCCACAGGGTTGGGACCATTCTCTTACCAGTGGCAAAAGGACGGAGTGGGGATTGATTGCATGGCGGCGTCGTACACAACCTGGCCGATAATAACGGCAGATGATGGAGCGACGTTCCGCTGCATCGTGACGAACGCGTATGGCACTGCAACCAGCAACTCAGCAACACTGACCGTCCCTGGTCCTTTCAACGTCCTCTTCAATGGAAGCTTCGAGTCAGGCACGGCGCCTTGGATATTTTACACGAACGGGGTTGGGAGCTTCACTACAGTTTCCTACAGCTCCATGGCCGCCAAACTCGACATCACCAGCATCCCCAGCGCCGGGGCGAATGTCCAACTCTACGAATCGGGGTTTTGGCTCCGACCAGCAACACGGTACCGTCTCAGCTTCTCTGCATATTCATCAAGAGGACACCGTATGTCGGTTTTCGTGCACAAGAATGGCGCTACATATACCAATTATGGTCTGGAGAATTGGATAGTCAACCTTACGACCTCCTGGCAACCCTTCTCCACAGAATTTGTGTCGTCAGGGTTTTCTTCGCGCATGAATGATACGCGGCTGAGGTTCTGGCTTGCTCCGTATGCGACTGCGGGGGATGTGTATTACATCGACAACGTGGTGTTGGAGAAGGTTGTAAGCGACCCTAAGCCAGAGGTGTCTGTGAATCTCATCAGGAATCCGGGATTTGAGGCGGGTACAACGCCATGGTTCTTCTACAGCAACGGCACTGGAGCTTTTCTAACGGCTGCTCCCGGGTATAGCAGTGCTATGGCTGCGAAGACAAGCATCACCAGCCCAGGGAGCAATGTGCAGTTGTATCAAGATGCTTTACCCCTTGAGGCCAACAAGAAGTATAGACTCACCTTCGATGCGAAGTCAAGCAGCGGGCATGATATGTGGGTCTCTGTGTTCAAACATGTGGCCCCCTATACCAACTATGGGCTGAGTGCATACACAGTCAACCTCACGACCTCCTGGCAGAC
>CAYHRX010000267.1:0-5309 GCA_964359075.1 uncultured Chitinophagales bacterium | reverse complement strand
GATCTCTATGCAGGTGGCGGGTTCACCGTGGCAGGAGGCATAAATGCAAACTCTGTGGCGAAATGGAATGGAACACAATGGTCGGCGCTTGGGAGCGGGATGGTTGGCGAAGTGTACACCCTCGCGGTCAATGGTGCCAATCTGTACGCAGGGGGGTGGTTCACAAATGCGGGAGGTGTCAACGCAAACCGGATTGCTCGGTGGAACGGCACATACTGGTTTCCGCTTGGATCTGGAATGAACAGTTTTGTCTATTCACTGTCGGCATCGGGTTCTGATCTTTATGCTGGAGGATACTTTACAACTGCAGGTGGTGTAACCGCGAATTGCATTGCCAGGTGGGATGGTACGGAATGGTCACCACTTGGCAGCGGTATGAATGAGTCAGTGTACGCCGTTGCAGCGATGGGCAATAGTTCCTACGCCGGAGGTATGTTCACAACTGCTGGCAGCAAGCAATCAATGTATATCGGTCGGTGGTTCCGTGTCTCAACTTCCGTGAAGGAAGAACCGGAGTTTCTAGTGCAGGTTCGTTTGGTGCAGAACTATCCCAATCCGTTCAATCCTACAACAACGATCGAGTACTACCTCGCAACTTCAAGCAATGTTGTTCTGCAGGTGTACAATGTTCTCGGTCAGGAAGTAACCACACTCGTCAACACGAAGGAGCAAGTTGGTTCACACCGAGTTGTTTTTGACGGTAAGGGACTATCTGCCGGAGTGTACTTCTGCAGACTGCAAACCGAAGGGAGGACGGTGACGCGGAAACTTCTGCTGCTGAGATGAACTGGCCGTCAGCCATCCTTTTCTGTTCTGTTTCAAGTCAGAGCTTTGCTGCCCAATCTACGAGACCTCTTGCTAACTCAACCATCACCTCACCATCCGTTTGTCCCGAACTCTTCAGTACATGAAACGAATGGTCAGCTCCATCGATGATACGAAGCGTCGCTCGTATGCCGAGGTTCTTGCAGATTGGCTTGAGCAACGTCAGGTCTGCGAGTATATCTCTTGTTCCCTGAAGGAAGAGCATCGGCACGGTCACGGCTCGAAGATGTTCTGCTCTATCGGCTGAAGGCTGTCCTGCCGGATGAAGAGGGAACCCGAAGAAAACAAGTCCTTTCACATCCGTCCTCCCATCGATTTTCCGCCTGCAAGCAACGAGAGCCCATCTGAATACTTTACGGCGGTGCTCACTGCGGCGCGGACCGTCGCCAGGAGAACCGGCTTCGTGTCGGGCTGTTTGCTGTGGTGCTCCATGTACGGGAACTGGTATCGAAATGTGCCGATGCCATTGTCGGCGAGTCGTTCTGCAATCGCCTGCATGAATGGATGTCTCATGCCTGCGCCTGCGCCGTGACCGAGCACCAACAGCCAGCGTGCATCCCTCGGCAGTAGAAGCAATGCGTTCACGCTTCCCGCTGATTTGCCCACATCGAACGTGAGCTGCTTACTTTTTGGTGACATGCTTTAGCTTGATGAACTGCGCTGCCAGTTTCGGTCCCGTTCCCGCATCTTCATGCTTAAAGAACACAAAGGCGTCTTTCCAGTTCTGACCCTCGATGCGCTTGAGCCACTTCTTCAGGTCGGCGGTGGAATAGCTCTCCCGGCGCAGTCTCAAGTAACCCCACGGTGCAGTGCCCACGAGTGGTACTTCGAGCTCTTCATCGAAGTCCGCAATACACAGGGCGCAGGAGTTCTCTCTCAGAAGGTTGAACACTTCATCGTCGAACCAGGAAGGATGTCTGAACTCAAACGTCGCCCGGATGTCTCCATGCAACGTCTTCAGGAACCGTGCAAGACGGTCCAGGTCTTTCTTGAGATTGGGAGGAAGCTGGAAGAGGATGACGCCAAGTTTCTCCTCAAGTGTGCGTGCTGTGCGGAGAAGGTATTCTGTTTCATCGCCTGCATCCTTCAGGCGTTTGATATGTGTGATGCGTTGCGAGGCTTTGATGGAGAACCGGAACCCGGATGGGACTTGTTCCGCCCATAACTTCAGGACGCTTTCTTTCGGCATGCGGTAGAACGTGTTGTTGATCTCCACGGCCGAGAGTTGCTTGCCGTAGTAGCTCAACATCTCCTTGTCAGGAAGGTCTTCCGGGTAGAAGTTGCCTTTCCATTCCTTGTAGCTGTAGCCGCTGGTGCCAACGAAAAGGTGCATATTGAGATGAGCAACTGGAAATATGTAGCTTGGTCCGAGGGGGCCACGCAATTGATTATATACGTTATTTGTGCTAATCTACAGGTAAGCAGTTTGTGTCTCGGTATCTCTGTCCGTCCCGCTTTGCGGGACGAGATCTCGTCCGCCAAAGGCGGAAGGATGGTGTTCTTTTCCAATTGCCTCGCACATCCCCAATAGCCCAGGTCGGCAAGCGTAAGATCGAGCTTTCGAATCTCACGAAGGTGCTTTATCCCGACGACCACATCCTCAAGGCCGAGCTGATTGAGTACTATCTCAAAGTTGCTCCAACTATTCTGTCTCATCTCAAAGGGCGGCCACTTTCGCTTGTCCGATTTCCCGACGGCATTCAGGGCGAGAAGTTCTTCCAGAAGAACCGTCCTGAGTGGGCGCCGGAATGGATCGAACATATCCTTCTCGGTGGTGATGACAAGGAAGCGAAAGAAGGGAAGGAGAAGAAAATCGATTACGTGATCGCAACCGAGGAGGCGACGCTCGTGTGGCTCGCCAACCTCGCTTGCATTGAGCTGCATCAGATGCATTGCCGCGCGCCGAAATTCGTCAATCCCGACTACATGGTGTTCGACTTCGACCCGCCGGAGAACTTCAAATTCCCACAGGTTGCAGAGCTTGCCCTTGAGTTCAAGGAACATCTGGAGGGTCTTGGCTATCATCCGTTTGTGAAGACCACCGGACGCAAGGGACTTCATGTTGTTGTTCCTCTGGAACCGAAGTGGACGTTCGATAAGGTCTTTGAAGCGGCAAAGGCTGTCGCTACGCCTTTTGTCGAATCACACGGAACATCTACGACACTTCACATCAAGAAAGAACATCGCAAGGGTCGGGTGCTTGTTGATATCTACCGCAACAGAACATATCAGACAATCGTCGCAGCATACAGCGTCAGAGGGCTGCCCGGTGCAACTGTCTCAATGCCGCTCTCCTGGGAACATCTTGACAAGATCACCAGTCCGTCGGAGTTCAATATCAAGACCGTTCCCGAACTTGTGGTGCATGATGGAGATGCCTGGGAAGGGATTGCCGCATACGCCGCACCACTTCACACCGAGAGAAGAGTTTCAAAGAACGTGAAGGTGCTCAAGCCTTCCGCAAAGCACAAAACTCCAGAAACACTCAAGTCATACGAGAAGAAGAGAAGGTTTGAGAAAACTCCTGAGCCTCTGCCCGCTGTGGCTATCGGGGAGGGAAACGCTTTTGTCGTGCACCGTCATCACGCATCCCGACTGCATTATGACTTGCGATTGGAACAGGATGGAACGTTGAAGTCGTGGGCGGTGCCAAAGGGGTTGCCCCCCCGGCCCGGCATCATCCGACTTGCCGTTGCGACTGAGGATCATCCGTTGGAGTATCTCAACTTTGAAGGGACGATCCCGAAAGGTCAGTACGGCGGCGGTGACATGTGGATCTACGCTCGTGGTAAGTACGCTATCACCAAAGAGAAGAAGGGAGGATTCTACTTCCGGCTGCAGAGCAAGGAGCTGAACGCAGAGTACAGCACTCACCGTACGAAAGAAAACGAATGGATCGTCCAGCGTGTGGATAAGCCACAGATCGACTACCTGCGTGATGCCATCGAGCCGATGCTTGCAGATTCAAAGGAGAAGCCACCGGAGTCGGACAACTTTCTGTATGAGGTGAAGTGGGATGGGATTCGAGCCATGATCTCTTTGGACGAAGGGCAGGTCACTATTCGAAGCCGCAACCAACATGACATTACGGCGAAGTTCCCGGAGCTGTTGATTCCTGAGGAGGCCTTCCGAGCATCGTCGGCGCTGTTCGATGCGGAGATTGTGAGTCTGGATGAAGGTGGCAAGCCGGTATTCAAGCATGTGATTCATCGCCTGCAGCAAACCACCGACGGGGCAATTGAGAGGGCGAAGGCGAAGTATCCGGTCGTGTGCTACGTGTTCGATTGTCTCTATCTTGACGGCAGGCCGATTGTGAACGAGCCACTTGTGCGTCGCAGGGCGTGGCTCAAAGATGCGATCAAGAGAGGCACGCCGTACCGCGTCAGTGAGACGGTAGAGGAAGGTCGCGAGTTGTTCAAGGCTGCCGCTGCCATGGGACTCGAAGGGATCATCGCCAAGGAAAAGTCCAGCGCCTACCAGCCCGGCAAACGAAGCGCCCAATGGCTGAAGATCAAAACCCGACAGACCGTTGAATGCGTTATCATCGGGTACACAAGAGGGAAGGGAAACAGGGAGTCCCTGTTCGGCGCTCTGCAGATTGCCGTGGTGGAGGACGGCAACCTCAAGTACGTGGGAAAGGTTGGGACAGGCTTCGATGCAAAGCTGATGAAGGAGATTTATTCGGAACTGAAGAAGCAGAAACAGATCAAGCGGCCGATCAAAGAGAAACCGCTCGATGAATCCAGCACGACCTGGATTGAGCCGAAGCTCGTGTGCGAAGTGCAGTACGCCTCGCTAACGAAGGACGAGATGCTGAGGGAGCCTGTGTTTGTGAGGATGCGGCCGGATCTTTGAGAAAGAAAACCACGGAGACACAGAGGCACAGAGAATGACAATGAATGAGTTGAATAAGCTCAGTGAGAGGATTATAGGGGCTGCGATAGAAGTACATCGAGCTCTTGGTCCAGGATTGCTTGAGTCGGCGTATGAAGAATGTCTTTGTCATGAAATGAAACTCCAGAGCTTGAGTTTTGAGCGACAAAAGCCGCTGCCTGTTGTTTACAAGGGAGTGATGTTAGACTGTGGGTACAGGCTCGATGTGGTTGTTGAGGGTTCAGTAATTCTTGAATTGAAGACTGTCGAGGCACTTCTGCCAGTGCACGAGGCCCAGTTGTTGACGTATCTGAAACTCACTGGATTACATCTTGGATTATTGATAAATTTCCACCTGCCGGTGTTGAAAGATGGCATCAAAAGGATGATCAACGGGTGACAAAGGAAACCACGGAGACGCGGAGACACAGAGCATTCTCTAGTCACATGAATTCATTCTCTGTGTCTCCGTGTCTCTGTGGTTAGTTTTCCAGTATTTAAGGAGGAGCAATGTCGATACGACCAGTGAAGCGAATCATCCAATCCCAGCCCACAATCGAAGGGGCGGGTGTACGATTGCGTCGAGCGTTTGGGTTTGCAGCGACGGATGA
>CAYHRX010000266.1:0-5323 GCA_964359075.1 uncultured Chitinophagales bacterium | reverse complement strand
CTCGTCTCACTCTGCAAGCGACGGGGCTTTGTGTTCCAGTCGAGTGAAATCTATGGCGGGCTGAATGGCTGCTGGGACTACGGTCCGCTGGGCGTTGAACTGCTGAAGAATATCAAGGACCAGTGGTGGCGGGCGATGACGTTCCGTGATGACATCGAGGGCGTCGACGCTGCCATCCTGATGCACCCGCGTGTGTGGGAAGCCTCCGGCCACGTGGCCAACTTCACGGACCCGATGGTGGACTGCAAGGAGTGCAAGGCCCGCTTCCGTGCTGACCAGATTGAGGAAGCGATGTGCGGTAGCCCGGCGTACAAAGGTCGGAAGGCTGCCAAGTGTCAAGCCGATGGCAAATTCACCGAAGCCCGCCAGTTCAACCTCATGTTCAAGACGTTTGTCGGTCCTGTTGAAGACGATGGCGCAGTGGTCTACCTGCGCCCGGAGACAGCGCAAGGCATCTTTGTCAACTTCCTGAACGTCCAGGCCGCTTCTCGACAGAAGCTCCCGTTCGGCATTGCCCAGATTGGCAAGGCATTCCGTAACGAGATCAACACGAAGAATTTCCTCTTCCGGACACGGGAGTTCGAGCAGATGGAGATGCAGTTTTTCGTGAAGCCCGGAACCGACATGGAGTGGTTCAACCGCTGGCGGGAAGAGCGAATGCAGTGGTTCATCAACCTCGGCATGACGAAGGAGAAGCTGCAGTGGCATCAGCATGAATCCGACAAGCTGGCTCACTACGCAAAGGACGCATACGACATCGAGTATCAGTTCCCGTTCGGTTGGGGGGAGATTGAAGGAATCCACAATCGAACTGACTTCGACCTCTCACGTCATCAGGAGTATTCAAGCAAGTCCATGCAGTACTTTGATGAGCAGACAAAGGAGAAGTTCATTCCATACATCATTGAGACTTCTGCCGGTGCAAGCCGCTCGTTCATGGCCTTTCTGGTCGATGCATACAGGGAAGAGGAGGCGCCCACAGCCGACGGGAAAATGGAGATGCGCACGGTGATGCGTTTTCATCCCAAGCTTGCGCCGACCAAAGCAGCGATCTTTCCCCTGGTGAACAGAGACGGCATGCCTGAGCTAGCGAAGAAGATTGAGGCAGATCTTCGCCCCCATCTCAGGGTATTCTATGACGACAGTGGTGCAGTGGGGAGACGGTATCGTAGACAGGATGAGGTTGGTACACCCTTCTGTATTACTGTTGACTCCCAGACCCTGCAAGATCAGACTGTCACCATCCGCGACCGCGACTCGATGCAGCAGGAGCGGGTCGGCATGGATAGTATCCTCCGGTATCTGCGCGACAAGCTGGAGTTATAGGCCCACCCCCCGATTCGTGGCGAGCCCTCAGGATTGGAAATCACCTCCCATTTTCTTATATTAGCGCCAGTTAATTCGTTCTCTTGTACTAGCGGGCATGAACAAACTCTCCCCTCTTGTTGTGCTGTTGGCTGTGCTTGCATTCGGGTGTGGTGAAAACCTGCAAACGCAAGCGCCCGCTTCGCCTTTTGGCCCCCCTTCCGATCTCAAAGCCGTATCGCTTTCTCAGTCCAGTGTCAGAATCCACTGGTCCGCCGCATCCGGGTCTACCGATTCCTTGTTTCGTGGCTACAGTGTGCAAGTGGGCAACCGCAGGGACACTCTCTCCAAGAGTGTCGTCTCATTCGTTGCAGATCAACTCCCTGTCGGTGAAGCCCTTTTTTCGGTCTACTCACTGAGAACCGATGGCATCAGGAGTGAGGCTGCAACCATCAGGTGGGCGCCGGCGGCTCGCTTCGACTCCGCCTTCAACGTCTTTGAGAACAATACGCTGACTTCCAGCAGGCCGGAAGGCTTCAATGTCGGAACTGCAACAACAAACCCGTCGGTCATGGTCATCGATCCACTGAGCCAGACGGTGCAGCAGACAATGGACTTCTATTTCAATGGCGGCACACCGCAAGTGCGCCAGCCGCTCTCGGTGTGGAGTGCAAATCTCTTCATTGGCAGCTTCAATCGGACCAAGTTCTCGACGGAGACAGATTCTTCGGGATCGCTGGACTATCCGCTGGTTGTTTTCCCTGCTGAGAACACATTTACCAAAGATAGTGTCTCGGTAGTGGATAACACGATCTACTATGCAAAGGTCATTGGCGATCCCCAGCAGGTGAACTATGCGCGCATCCACCTCCGCCTCAAGCCGGGAACGGTGTTTCCCAACCGCGTCGTAGAAGTGCGAGTATCGTTGCAGCGAGCGCCGGGATTGTTGTATGCACACCATCGTTTTTCATTCTTCAACCACAATCAATCATAACATCAAGAGGAACACTATGGCGGGAAGAACATTCTATGCAACAGCAGCAGTTGTCATGACCCTCGTCGCTGCTTCCATCTGGAGTGGATGCAAGAAGGATGAGGAGCCAACGGGGCCGACACCTGGTCCGACGATCTCTGCCCCTACAAACCTGCGAGCGTTTTCAGCCGGACCAAACTCTGTAGGACTTCAGTGGAATCTCTCGACCAGCGAATCAGATCCCGCTTTTGTCAACTATCTCGTTCGTGCTAAGGATCCAGCTGGTAACCCTGCGGGTACTCTTAACGTGGCCAAGGGGACTCCAAATGTGACTTTTGGTAGCTTGTCGGAAGGTATAATCTATACGTTCGTTGTGCGTTCAACTGGTACGGGTGGGATTGTGAGTTCCGACTCTACCTCAACCCGTTGGTCACCTGCGCGCCGGTATACAACGGACTCCACCAACGGGCCGCCTATTCAGGTCTATGAACGTCCCAGCACGCTTGGCGCTAGTGGACTGCAATTCAGCAGCGCCGGAGGGTATGCAAAGGTACGCTCCTTGAGCGTTGGCAATCCCGATCGTGTGTTATGTGATGTGTTTGCCGATTCAGTCGTTGGCGGTGCAGTGGCGCTCAAGAATGTTGCATTGCTTGGGTATCCAAGGAATACATTCTTCTACTCCGAGATGCGTGATGCTTCGGACCTGAACGATCCACAATCTGCTCCTCCTGATACGGGGTCATATCAGTCGAACCGAGTGAACATCCCAGCAGGTGCTGTAGCACAGTCGAAGATCATCTACGCCAGATCCACTACCGACAACAAGTATGTTCGCATCCTCGTCCAACGGAATCCTGCGACGGGTTTGCTCTACTCGGGATCGGGCAACGACCGCTATGTTACGTTGCAACTGTCTTACCAGAACACTCCCGGCAATTGGTTTGCCAAGCCCGGTCGTAGTCAACGTGCAACCCAACATTAAGGAGAAATGACGATGATAAAGCCCATCGCTGTTGTGGCA
The DNA here is from genome assembly GCA_964359075.1 of uncultured Chitinophagales bacterium. Taxonomy (GTDB): domain Bacteria; phylum Bacteroidota; class Ignavibacteria; order UBA10030; family UBA6906; genus UBA11986. The sequence continues at coordinate 2,024 of CAYHRX010000266.1, read as the reverse complement.
CTATTTGCTTTTGCCCTTGTTGGTTCTGCACTGGGGCAAACGACCAAGAAAGAATCCACTATTATCGGTGATGTCGTTGACATCAAGAGCTATGTCGCATATGGCATGAAGGCTGATAACCCTGATCGCAAGGCTACCGCTGAAGCGAGCATGAAGACTGGGAATCCCCTCGGCATCGTCGAGAAAGGAACGGGCAAGATCTATGTTGTCGTCATGGCGCAGCAGAATGAGAATGCAAATGAGAAGTTGAAGGACTATCTCGGTCTGCACGTGTACGTGAAGGGGCTCGTTCACAAGAAGGGTGGGGTACAGCTTCTGATCATGAGCGATATCGGTAAATCCATCAAGTAAATGCCAGAAGCGACTGAATAGGGGGTGGACCACCTCGTCCACCCTTTTTTGTTTATTCTTCCAGAACCGGATGCACTTCAAAGAGATATTCATCAATCGGCACAGCGAAGTACGCGTTGGCTGGCGACTGACGTTGTTTAGCGTTGCTTTGGTTATCGCCGTGGGTCTTGTCCAAACCGTTTTGTCCTCGCTTGGATTCCGGCTTGAGTTCATCTCGATAGCTCTCATTCTTGCAGTCGTGCTCGGCGTGACCCTCCTGATGACCCGCTTCGTGAACAAGAAGCCGTTCGGAGCGATCGGGCTTTCCATTCATCCGCTGATGTTCAGAGAGTTGGGCCTTGGATGCCTGATCGGGTTCCTCATGATCACGGGGGTGTTTCTAGTTGAGTTGGCGTCAGGCTACATACATGTTGTATGGCGGGACTACACCTTGCTCCAAAGCTTGAGAGTTGTTGTCATGTCGTTGCTGTTTTTTGCAGCCGCAGCTCTTTTCGAAGAAGTGCTCTACCGGGGCTATTTTTTCCAGACATTGATGCAGTGGATAACGTTCCTCCCAGCAGCACTGATCCTTGCCGTGGTGTTTGCTCTCTCACATGCTCGCAATCCAAATGTCACAACCTTCGCTCTCATTAATGTAGCACTGGCAGGCATCTGGCTTTCAATAGCTTACATGAAAACAAGAAGCCTCTGGCTGCCATTCGGGCTGCATGCTTCGTGGAACTTCTCCCAGACAACCCTGTACGCGTTTCCTACGAGCGGCGGGACGTTTGATGAGCAGCGTCTTGCTGATGCTATTCAGTCAGGGCCGGAGTGGATCACAGGAGGCGCATTTGGACCTGAGGGGGGTGCCCTGACAACGTTGGCGCTCATCGGCGGAGCGTGGTACGTTCTCAAATCGAAGTACCTTCAGACTCCTGAGGGGATCGTTACGTTGGATTCGGTTGAGGATTTAGTGCCGCAGTCTGAAGTGAAGGGAGAACAATCGGTATGAGGCTGTGGTACTTCCTTTTGTTTCTCTTGATTTCATGTGCAGGTGCTGTCCGGTCTCAGTCACTGACTGATCAGGAATTTGACGCGAGAACCAGGCGGGGAATCGACCACATCTATAACCTTGAATTTGAGAGTGCGGATCGTGAGTTCACCGAGCTCGTACGTGCGAGACCGATGGATCCCGCCGGACACTTCTTCCTCGCAACGGTCAATTGGTGGAGAATCCTCATCGACCTCGACAACCGCCAGTTCGACGATCAGTTTCTCGACTCTCTGGATGTCGTCATTGACATTTGCGATGAGTTGCTGGATAAGAATGAGAACGACGTGAACGCCATGTTCTTCAAAGGTGGATCGATTGGGTTTCAGGGGAGACTGAAGTTCCACAGAAACGAATATCTCGGTGCCGCAGCGGCAGGAAAGAAGGCGCTCCCTCTTGTGCAGGACGCCATTGCCTTTGATCCAAAGAACTATGACATCTTTCTCGGAACGGGAATCTACAATTACTACGCGGAGGTGATCCCCGACCAGTATCCGTGGACAAAACCGCTGCTGCTGTTCCTCCCGTCCGGCGACAAGGAGAAGGGAATCCGGCAGCTTACGACGTGCTCTGAGAAGGGGAAGTACGCAAGCATCGAGTGCACGTATTTCCTGATGCAGATCTACTATTCGTACGAGAAGGA
>CAYHRX010000265.1:0-5357 GCA_964359075.1 uncultured Chitinophagales bacterium | reverse complement strand
CGAGCTACGTGACACTGTGAATGCGGCACTGTCACTGGTGATGCTGGAGAGCGTCAGTGCGGCTGTCCCGTTGTTGGTGATGCGAATGGTATCGCGCCTCGTCTGTCCAATCCCGACGTTGCCGAACGGAAGGGATGCAGGGCTCAGGACCATGCCGGGGACGAGGATACTGAAGACGTTGTTGCTCGTGTCAACCACGGACGGACTTGACGCAGACACAATCCGCACCCTCGCTTGTGCGGTCGGCGCATTGGGGATCGTCCACGCATACAAGCCCGCCGCTGCGGGACGACCATTGGCAATCGTAACCCACGAGCCACCGGGTGAAGTCTTGTAGGAGATGTTCACCGAATCAACAAACGCTGAAGTCCATGTGATGTTCTGGACAGTGTTGTACTGCCAGTTCTCCCCACCGTTGGGAGCTGTAACGGTCACAGCAGCAACGCCCCCGGGAGCGCCATAGTTGAACATGAAGGTCTGCGGACTCCGCGTTGTGTTCCACTCATCCAGCGTCGTCACATACCACGTGTACTGTCGTCCAGACTGCAGCCTGGCAAGATCGGAGAATGTCGTCACGCTGTCATTCGCCCGCCATGCCGTGTCGAGTCCCGTTCCAGTCAAACGCACACTGTACCAGTGCGGATCCTTGTTCAGCGGAGCAGACTTTGTCCAGCGGAACGTGACAGGAGTACCAACTGCAGTCGTCTCATTCATCACCGGGCTTAGGAGAACCACCGGCGCTCTCGCCGCGAGATCAGAGAACCGGAAGACCCACAGTCCGTTCTGCATATCGCCAGCAACAATCTTCCCGGAGGGATAGTACGGGTAGATCCCCCATACACCGGCATAGTTGCCCGGCGGCTGGGTCGAGGTGTCGTACCCTCCTGCGTAGCTCGGTGAGGCGGGATTAGTAATGTTCACGACCACAATCCCCAACGTGTACCATGCAACGTATGCATAGTCGCCGCGTATCGTGATGTTGTGGACGATGTCGGTGGGTGAAGGAGTGTACGTGGCAGTTGGCGTAGAAGGAATCGTCGGAAGATTCCTGATGTCCCAGAACTTCAAATTCTTCTGTGTCGTCCCGATCTCGTCAGTCGTTATCACGTAGCTTCTATCCTTTGTCACCCACGCGTTGTGTGTGCCCGACCCTGTGTACGTGATCTTGCCTATCTGTGTAGGTGTTGCTTTGTTTCTCGCGTCGGCAATGTACAATCCTCCACCTGTAAACACTGCCGCGCCGTAGATGGTATCTCTCAGTACATAGCTGTCATGGATATACTCTGGACTGTACTCTCCCACAAATACAGGGTTCGTGGGGTCTGTCCGCAAATCAAAGATGACAATGCCGCGCTGGTTCTGCGTTCCCCAGTTTGCGCAGCCATTCAGATACATGAAGCCGTCGTGAATGGAAATCGTATGCGACTTGGCGGTATTCTTCGTCCCACTTGTGTACGTGAACGACCGGACAAGGCGGACGCTGTCCGGAAGGTATGAGAGGTCGATGATCTGCGTTCCGCCTCCTGCTTCGGTGACGACGTACGCGTACTGGCGGAAGGTCTTCATCTCACGCCAACTACTCGCGGGACCGGAGACGAACCCAACCTGCCGCATCGTAGCGTTGTCAGTGATATCAACGAACGATGTGCCGGCCGGCTGTCCGCCGCTGCCGTTAAGTCCGATGATTGCATACTCGCGCCCATTTGGTGCAGTGTACCCCCACACTGCCGAGTATCCTCCGCCAAGTCTCAGGTTGATGTGCCTGAGCGTGTCAACTGTCTGACCCAGAAGGGTTAGTGGAATGGCAAGCAGCCAGAAGGAAAGAACTGTTGTTCGGATCATATACCTCCCCAAGATTAGTGAAAAATCTCTTACAGTATATCAAAAGGGGTGGAACATTGCAACACATCGCAATGGCGCGCGTGCTGCCTTGAGGGCTACTGACGGCGGGATTTTGAATGCGGATTCAAAAGCAACCTACAACGGGCATCACCTAAGCAGCAACAGTTTTTTCACATCCGTGAACGAGCCAGCTTGCAGACGGTAGAAGTACACACCGCTGGCAAGATTGCTTGGGTCGAACGTAGCCGTATATGTGCCTGGCGGCTTCTCTTCATTCACCAATGTTGCGACTTCTCTTCCCAAAATGTCATACACCTTCAGCGTGACGAAATTGTCCATTGGCAATCACTACTGGAGATTGTCCCATTGTCCGTTGGCAATTTGAAGGCGACGCTACTCTGAGCGCTTAATTCTATGCAGCCAAACGGTCTTGCTTCTCGCCGGACCGATGTGCCGCTTCAAGGGCAGCAATCAACACCGACATGGATTTATACCCGCGTACTTTCCTGAATCGCTTCTCCGCTTCTAATCCCGCTTTGCGGGACGGTCCATCGCTGAGTCTGCGTTGTTCCCTTCCTCCATCGCTTCACGTTCCGCATCACGGTGCGCACATGAGAGAATGGCGACTCGATCAGATTCGTGGTCGCGAAGCTTGTGCGTAAGCAGGGTGGAATCCCCAGCCGATGCAAGGTCAATGTTTCTTCGAACCCTTCCTCCAGGCTTTCCGCTGCACTGGTGTTGACACGTCCGAGTTCGCGAATGACATTCGTCAGAGCGCTGCGTGCATCGTCATAGCTGTTCATCGCATATGCCGCTTTGATCTTCCGCTCGTACTCTGCGTGATATTCTTTGGGCAGATACTTCTTCACGTTCTCACACTTGTGCTGTCGGCATCGCTGGATCTGCGCCAACTTGCCCAACACTTCCTCCACTGCGCTACGCAATGCAGGCGATCCATCAATAACCACAAGAAGCGGATGATCCATTCCGAGCTTGCGTCGCTTCAGATCGTGCAGCAAGTCCATACACACGCGGCTGTTCTCCGTGGACCCTTCGCGGAATCCTAAAAACCGCTTCCTTCCTGAGGAATCCACCCCTAATGCCGCTATTTCCAGACTGCCGCCGATGCTGATGCCATCAATCACCAGCACCCAGGCATCAAAGTCCGACAAGTCGCGCTCGCTCAACGCACTCAATTTCTGCGCCGTTGCTTGCACCATCTCCCGGTTGACCACCGACTTCGACACACCATAACCGTCGGCAACGGCTTCGACTGTTTGCTCGTAGGTGCGACAACTGATGCCGGCAATCAATCGCTGATAGACTGCTCGCGCTCGGTCGCCGCTGTCACGAAAACGCTCATAACTCGGGAGTGGCACTTCTTTCCCCTCCCGCGTCCGCAACCGCTGGCGTCGAATGGCGACCTTCTGCCCGCCTAGCATCACGCTGCCGTCGTCCTTTCCCCACCGATTCACGCCGCTGTCGTGCGACTGGCGTTTGCCTGCCAACTGCTCCACTTGCCCATCCATGATGCATTGCATCACTAACACACCAGCCGATGTTGCAAACGCCTCCATCTCCAAACCCAACTCTTCAACAAGACGCTCAACGTTGTACGTCTGTGCTCCAGCTTCACCGAACTGCAGTTTGATTTGTGTCCGGTTTTTCTCTACTTTACTCTCGCTCATGGCGATGACTCCTTTCTGAGGTTTATGTTTTTGGTAGAATGTACTCCTCAGAGTAAGCATCGCCATGTTCTGTTTCAACACCTCATCTCAAATTTTCTCAACGGGGTTTGGGACATCCTCAATTGGTGATTGCTGATTTTGCTGACCTGCTCTCAGGGCTTCAAAGATTCTACTGTCGCTTCGACCGTCGATCTCATCTCGTCGAGAGTACAATAGAAATGCGGCGAGAAGCGCAGCATCCCCTCCCGCAGCGCCGGTGTTATGTTTCGAGCCAGAAACTTTTTGAACACTGCCTTGGAATCGACGTGTCTCGGCAGTTTGATGGTGACGATTCCTGCATGCTCGTTTGGTTCTGCCGGAGTGTAGAGTTCAATGCCTTTGATTGTCCGAAGGCCTTCGATGAGTGTTTGTGCCAGGCCAAGTATGTGCGACTCGATTTGTTCTGGGCCGAATTCCAGAATTGTCCCGAGTGCGGCATGCATCCCCCACAGGCTCGGCATGACAAGCGAGCCGCCCTCGTATCGTCGGGCTGTTCGGTCAAGTCCTTGACCGTAGTTGTAGAAATCCCACGGGTCCTCCACGCTCAGCCAGCCCAGGTTCTTCTGATGAATCTTCGCCTGCAGTTCCTCCGTGATGTAGAGGAAGCCCGTGCCATGCGGCGACATTTGCCACTTCTGTCCGCCCGCTGCGAGCGCATCGATCTTCATGGCTTGGACGTCGAGCCTGATGGCTCCGACTGCCTGAATGCCATCGACAGCGTAAACGATTCCCCTTTGTCTGCACATCTCACCGATCGTGGCAAGGTCGGCACGATAGCCAGAGAGGAACTGCACCGCGCTGAGCGCAAGGAGTCGAGTCTGGGGTGTCAGGTGTCGCTCGATGTCTTCGGCTGTCACTCTCCCATCCGGATTCTCCATCGCGTCGACCTCAACACCGAGATGCCTCAAATTCAGATACGGCCACACGTTGGCTGGGAACTCGATGTTACTGAGCAAAACACGATCCCCTGACTTCCACTCCATGCCGCCTGCAATGATGTTGATTGCATCTGACGTGTTTGGAGTCAGCGCAATTCGTTCCGTTGATTCAGCGTTGATGAGGCGTTGGATGAACGACCGAAGCTCTGCAACCATCGGAAGATCGTCGCTGTAGGTTTCGAGTTTTCCCTCGGAGCGCTCATGCAAGTACTTCGTCATGGCTGCGACTACGCGGGTAGAGAGCGGACTCGTGCCCGCGTGGTTGAGATAGATCTTCCCTTGAGAGGTGTGTGGGAAGAGGGAGCGGGCATTCGTGAGTGATGTTGGATCGAGCATTGTTCTTGACGGAGTCACATGGGTTTCAAGCATCCAGTACTGCAGGGGAACACTCTAGCACCTAGGCTCTACTCCTTTTCGATCCAGGAATCTTCTTCCTGTTGACTCCCCTTTAAGGAGGTTAGCCCGCACCATCAGTTGCCTCCTAAATTGAAATCTGGCCCGGCAACCCTTATCGGTGCCTTGATGTAAGAACCAACCTCATGAATGTTAGGAGACTGCCCGCGAAATGTTATGGTATAGTATGGATACGCAATGAAGCCAAGGAATGGAGTAAGACTATGTCCGACTTCTGTTTGTGATCCCATCTCGTATGATGGTCGGTCCCCACTCAATTCCGAGGGCCCCTGATGCCTGTACTCCTGCATGGAAGTGGATTAGATGTCGATAAAAATCGACTGCTGCTATTGCTCCAAATGAATATCCCTTATTAACCAGCCTAGTAACACTACATTCAAGACCGATTGTAAACCCTCGTTGATCGCCAAACGTATAGCCGAGCTTAAGTCCCGGG
>CAYHRX010000264.1:0-5377 GCA_964359075.1 uncultured Chitinophagales bacterium | reverse complement strand
CGCTGGCACCACTGCTGCTTGATTCTCACCGCATCGATGCGTGAGCGGGCCATCGTAATGAGTCCTTCCGCCTCTCTATAAAATTCCCGAACCAACTCGTCCTGCTCGTCGTGGGCCGGATGTTGTACCATTGTCTCCATGCTTACTTCGCCTGAGCAGTAGTCTCTTTCTTTGTGGAAATCCTGAAAGGCAGATAGAGCGGGCAGAAGCTTATCAGACTTGTTGCCAGAAATGTAACTGCCAGGACGCCCAGGATCGTTGCAGCGAGGCCGGGTATTTGCCCCGTTACCAGAAGCAGCCCAATGATAGTTGCAGCTGTTGTTCTGACGACGCGGTCTGTAGTGCCCATGTTCTTTTGCATTGTATCCTCCTTGTGCCGAATGTTGATTTGAGCTACACCTGTAGGATGCAGGAAGGTGGGAAAGGGGTCAGACCGCTGCTACTGCGCTGCCCGACGGCGACGGGCTTTCTCCGGCATGTCCCACGTGAGATTGATCGACTTGAACAGACGCCTGTGAGCAGTAGAAGGCACGTCAGGGCTCGGTGCTGATCGGTAGAGCTTCACAGTCTTGCGCACGGAATCAAGGAAGGCTGTGCAATCGGGACATGTCTCGAGATGCTTCCTGATGGCTCTGCACCTTGCAGAGTTCAGGTTTGCATCGAGATTGTCACAAATGTGGAGATAAACGTCTTTGCACTTCATGGTTTCACCTTGTCATGGCCACTCATATATGAGCTGAGCTGCATTCTGAGGAACGCCCTGGCTCTGCGCAACCGCGACTTTGTAGCTTCCAGCGAGATCTTCAAGATGCCCGCAGTCTCCTCGTTGGATTTTCCTTCCAAGTCTCTCAACACAAACACCACCCTGTAGTCAACCGGAAGCTTCAGTATTGCCTTGTCGAGAAGGCCCTGGAACTCCTTCTTCATCATCACATCGGCAGGAGTCTCGTCCCATCTGGCAACGTGTTCCACGAAGGTTCCGTCTTCGTTCGTCGGGGGAGCGTCCAGTGACTCAAGCAGGTCGTCAAGCTTGCGCTTCCTCCTCTTCATCAGGCAGTTGTTCGTCACGATGCTGTACAGCCACGTGCTGAACTTGGACTTCTGGTCGAACGTGTCAAGCTTGCGGTACACGTTGATGAACGTGTCCTGAAGAGTCTCGTCTGCCTTTTCCTTGTCCCGACACACCTTGTACGAGAACTTGTAGACGGTATCCTCGTACCGCCGCACCAGTGCCGCAAACGCCAATTTGTCGCCCCGGCTGGCTGCGTGAATAAGCTGTCCGTCAGTTCTCTTCTCTGTAGTTGGCTTCACTCTATTGGATGCAATGGGGGTGAAAAAGAGTCATGTTCAACGTACAAAAAGTTACCTTCCGGGGCAACCATGACTGGAATTGCGCGACTGTTCCGCAGGTTCTGTTTGATGTTTTGACGGTCAATGAGTATCTTTCGGTTGGATTTCGCACAGTGAACTTGGTGAGAGTTGATGAAGCAGAGTTCTAAAGAACGACTAGCGGCGCTTTTGTTGGATGAGCTTCTCGAGCGGCTTGCTGCACGTGAAGACCTCAAGAAAATGTTGGGAGACATGACTTCGTTACCCATCGATGAAGTCGTTCAGCATCTTCTTGATGAGTTTGAGCGCAATGTTGCTGAGTACCGTCTGAAGCACGTCTCCGCAGCCAAGCAGCCATCGGTTGAACCACCAGATGTTGTTCAACAAGCGAAGGTGCCGGTTTCACCGACGGACGGAAGTACAACTGCAAAAGGTATGGAGCCTGATGAGAAGACGTTGGCTCCGGCAGTAAAGCTCGACCCGATCAAGCTGGAGTTTCCCAAGATCAGTTTGAAGGTTGATTTTCCTGCGCCGCCTCCTACGAGTGCATCCGAGAAAGAAGCACCACCGAAGCCCACAATTCCGGTGAAGCCAATTCCGCAGCTCAAGACTCCTGAGAAAGAAACCCCGGAGCCGTCTCCGGCACAGGCATCAAAACGCGAAAGAGATCTGAAGGAACTGGAGAGGCTGGAGGAGTTCGCAATGAAGATCGAAGCCGAGTATGCCGCAAAGGCCAAACCTGTCCAGCCACCTGCTGAGCTTGGACCGACGGTGATTGAAGATCAGCCGACGGTTGAACTGACAGCGGAGACGAAGGAACCTGCTAGCGGCATGACGAGAGCGCCGGTTGAACAAGATGTGTTTGAAGAAGAGGAGAACGGATCCGTCATAGCTGAATCATCCGGCGTGGGGAAACGCACGGCGAGGGACCGGTACAATTTTGCCGATGATGATTATGTGTACGTCCATGCCGTCAGTTGGATTCCCGAGAGTGAAGAGGCGTCACGTGAGCCTTTCATGCTTGAGGAGAAGGGGATTGACGGACGTGGGTTTGCGTTTGCGCTCGACTATGAAGGGATGCGCTTCTATCTCAGCAAGATAAACCCGAACGAAGTGAACATCAGCAAAGCGATGGTATTGCTGCTGAACAAGCAGGAGTCATTGCAGATGCAGGGCAGCCACGAAAGTACTCTGAATGACCTGCGGGGGCATGGCGTTCTTCTGCCGTTCGAGTTTGGCACAGTGGCGCGGGGGAAGGACTATCTTCTGGGCATCATCGACAAGAACCGGGAGGATATAGAAGAGGCGCTCGATGACATGGCCGCGACTGACTCGTGGACTGTTACGGCCTCAGTGCTGGATAGCACCATTGCAAACATTGTTGGCACAGATGTGCACACTGTCGGGCGGGATCGTTCACGAGATCGTGCAAGCTACACCTCGGCCGCCCAGACCAAGAAGTTTGACATCAAAGTGCTGGAGCGAATCCTTCAGCGAGAGAAAAAGCTCGCCGAGTCTGTACACGCTGAACTGGTTGCTGTTGCCGAGCGGGCGGACATCCAGACAATGGTAGGACTTGGCAGTGGATCTTCTGAGGATTGGAAGGTGATTCTAAAGGCATCGTACGAAGTGGACGGGCGTGATATCGGTAGGTTCAATCGGGCTGTTACGGACCTGCAATACCATCACCTGCAATATGATCTCATGATGGCCGTAACGGGCAAGCGTGACTACTACACAATGCGAAAGAAGTAGCCTTAGCAGGGTGTTGAAAAACTGAGCGTCGCAGTCATTGCGATCCCGACGACCTGTCCGCCATCTTCGTGGCGGAAGTCGGGAGAAGCAATCTCAATCCTCGAATCCGTGCAGAAAAGAGAGATTGCTCCGCCTTCCAGAGTCCCGCCCAGGAGCGGAATCCCAAAGAGCGGGACTTCGGCAGAAATCGCCTCGCAATGACAAGTGAAGGAGTTTTTCATCAGCCTGTTAGCTCTGTTCTGCTTCAATCCGGGCGTCCTGCATATCTTCATCAATCGTGATTGTCAGCTTGTTGGGTCGGCAGCACACCTGGCAATCCTCGATGTACTCCTGACTCAGCCCGCCTGTCGCATCCACAACCACTTCGTTCACCTGCAGGCAGTAAACACAGACAAATGTGGTTCCGATTTCCATAGGGGAAAGATAGCCACATATAGGATGCAGTGCAAGGCGGAGAGGAGCCTGAATTCCGACGTAGAGCCTCACGCAAAGGCGCAAAGGGGCAAAGAATGGGGTAAGAGTGAAGCGGCATTTCTCACCCACAAGGTGAAAAGTTTGATTTCCATCCTTTACTAACTCCCTCTGCGACTTGGCGACTTCGCGGCTTTCCGTGACCTTCTAAATCGGATTTCAGAGGAGGGTGTTCCTGGTCGGATCCGGTCACGTCACCCCTTGCCTTTCCTCCAGCAACCAATCGGCATTGTCCTCTTGCTTTTCTCTCAACCGCTTTGAATATTACCCACGCTGTCTCACAAATTGATCTAAGGAAGATGACCATGAGCGCAAAGCAACTCTCCGGCGAAGTGTTCTATCCATCGGAAGACGTTATCCGCCACGCCCACGTCAAGGATTGGGATAAGATGGCTGCGGAAGCTGAGAAGGATCTCGAAGGCTTCTGGGCGAAGGAAGCCAACGAGCTTCACTGGTTCGAGCACTGGGAAAAGGTGCTGGACGATTCGAAGAAACCGTTCTTCCAATGGTTCGTTGGCGGGAAGGTGAACATCGTCTACAACTGCCTCGACCGGCACTGCACAACGGCGAGAAGGAACAAGCTTGCACTGTTGTGGGAGGGAGAAAAAGGGGAGTTCCGTTCGTTCTCCTACTTCGCTTTGCGACGTGAAGTGTGCCGGTTTGCCAACGTGCTCAAGAGCCTCGGAGTGCAGAAAGGCGACCGTGTCACGATCTACATGGGGCGTGTCCCCGAGCTGCCGATTGCAATGCTCGCCTGCGCTCGTATCGGCGCGATACACTCGGTCGTGTATGGCGGTTTCACTGTTGAAGCACTTGCTGAGCGCATCGAGGACAGCCAGTCCAGAGTGCTCATCACCTGCGACGGAGCGTATCAGCGCGGGAAGATTGTGCCGCTGAAACAAATCGCAGACGAAGCACTGCAGCGGTCGGCGACCATTGAGAGCGTGCTTGTTGTGAAGCGAACGGGCGAGCCGGTGAACATGGAGCAGGGACGTGACATGTGGTACCACGAGCTGATGGCTTTGCCGATTGCCAACGGCGCCTGCCAGATTGAAGTTATGGACGCCGAGGACCCTCTCTACATTCTCTACACATCCGGGACAACAGGAAAACCCAAAGCCATCGTACATGTCCACGGCGGCTACATGGTGGGTGTGTACAGTACGCTCAAGTATGTGTTCGACCTCAAAGAAGAAGACCGCTTCTGGTGTGCTGCCGATCCGGGGTGGGTGACCGGCCACAGCTACATTGTCTACGGCCCATTGCTGAACGGTGCAACGTCGTTTATGTATGAAGGCGCGCCGACCTACCCGTATCCCAACCGCTGGTGGCAGATGATCGAGAAGTACGGTATCAACACCCTCTACACCGCGCCCACGGCAATCCGGGGACTGATGCGCTACGGTGAAGCATGGCCCAACCGTCACGACCTATCTTCGCTGCGGCTCCTTGGCTCTGTCGGTGAGCCAATCAATCCGGAAGCGTGGAAGTGGTATCACCGCATCATCGGCAAGGGCAAGTGCCCGATCGTGGACACGTGGTGGCAGACGGAGACAGGGATGTTCATGATTACGCCGATGCCTTGTGTCCCGTTGAAGCCTGGCTCAGGCACGAAGCCATTCCCCGGAATAGAGATGGATATCCTCACCGAAGACGGCAAGCCTGCCGCCGCAAATGAAGAAGGCTTCCTCGTGATCAAAACTCCGTGGCCAGCAATGCTCAGGACTGTCTACAAAGACCCCGACCGCTACGTGCAGCAATACTGGAACAGGGATCCCGGCGTGTACACCACGGGGGACTCGGCCCGCCGCGATGACGATGG
>CAYHRX010000263.1:3355-5383 GCA_964359075.1 uncultured Chitinophagales bacterium | reverse complement strand
TACACGTACATCATCCCGAAGTGTGCCTTCCCTTTCACTCTGAACGTTGCCCACCACACACTATCAGTCGGGCTCTGTCGGGTCATTCTGATTTCTCGAGGGAACGTTCCCTGGTTTGCTATCTGCGCCGCATGCCAGAGTGCATCTCTCCAAACCACCTTGAGTGTGTCGATTGTCGGATTGAATGGATCAATGTACCGAGTCGCTGGTCCCATGTTCACTCGCAACGTTACGCGAACCGTGTCCAAGGTACTGTTCATCGTCCAGTAGGGATGTACGTCGCTAAAGTAGTACGGTGGTGTCGAAATGTTGCCGCCGTTTTGCACATTGAAGATCCTTTCCCCATCGCCAAGAGCATATGGATGCTCGAATTGCATTGCATCCCGAAGGAGTACATCTTGCCAACCAGGGAACCTTGCCACCGCTGTTGCTGAATCGAACTTGATGTAGTACTTGTATGCCAGATCGTCGAACCCGACCCCGCTATACGGGATCACAACCCTGTACAGTTGGCTGAGGGGATCGAGCAGCATCCTTATCCCGTTCCAACCCATGATCTGCAATCGTACTTGAACTGAATCTACTGTTTGATCAAACCAGCCAATATTCTGGAAAGACCGCATATTCACGCGCCAGACGATGTTGGCCGTGATGGGAACATTGATGATCGAATCGTTGTCGAAGTACACAAGGGGAACGATGCCACCTCCACGCGGGACAGTGTACACTCTGTTCGACCCGCTCTCGAAACCGATCCCTCCGCGTATTGTCTTCCAGTATTTGAACTGGATCGTTGTGCTTTCAGGAAGCGCTGTTGTCCTTCGATAGATACTATCGAACGGTGCTGGTTCATGCACGAGTGTATCAGGGGTGGTCCCCCAGTTGTTAAACGTCCCCAGTACTCGCACGATGTCTCCACTGTTCGTCTGGAACGTACCCTCAAGGATTTTGACCCTCATGTTCACCCGAAACGTAACAGGCACATAGACCGGCGCATTGTTGACAGAGTCTCGGTCAAAGTACGCAGGTGGAAGAGTCTGGTTGCCGGACATGACAGTGTACGTCCTGTTGGGGTCGCCTTCCCAATCGATACCGCCCCGGAGTGTCTTCCAGAACTTGTAGGTGATCGGTCCAGTGGGAAGCAACCTCGTTGCCGCATAGACACTATCACCGTCCGGATCCCGAAGCGTATCGGGCAATGTGCTCCACCCATTGAAGTCGCCAGCGACCGCGACCCTATCGCCACCTTGAGACTGGAAGGTGCCTTCGAGCATCTTGATGTTCATGCGCACCTGGAACGTAACGTTGTTTTGCGCGGAGATAATACTGGAGGAAACAGAGACTTGGAGAGCCGTACACAGAAGAATGTTCGTGAGCCGCCTGGGTAACATGACGACTTGAGAGTACCACATCCTCCGGACAAAAGCAACAGCCAACTACGTAGGACGAGCCTCCGTGCTTGTCCGCAAGCTGAGCGGCCTTACCTCAGCAACAGAACCTTCGTTGAAGCGACAGACGTTTCTGTCTCCACTCTAACAAAATAGGTTCCTGTCGGAAGGAGGTTGCCGACTGCATCATGGCCATCCCAGACAAGTTCACGGACTCCCGGCGAAGTGTCGTAGCGGTCGAAGCGGGAGACCTCCTCGCCCAGTATCGAGTATATTCTAACCAGCGTCTTTCCGGTTCTCTGAAGTGTGTATCGAATCGTTGTCATCGGGTTTCCGCCGAAGGCGGATCCGCCTGTGGCGGAGAATGGGTTCGGGTAGTTCTCAACCTTCAGCTCACCCGCTGGGATCATCCCTTCCTCGCCAACAACATTCGGCGGACCAACCTGAATCTGTGCACCTTGTGTCGTTACGATGATGACCTGGTTGGCTGTGTCCCGAAAGTCTGCGGTTGTGAATATCAACGTCGCCGTGCCGTTGGCGAGTCCGAAGAACTTCAGTTCGGCCAGGTCACCCGATCCACTCTGACCTCCGGTACCGAGGACCGCCTCGTTTACAGTCGTCCTGCCGTTCACGCTGTCGA
>CAYHRX010000263.1:0-3345 GCA_964359075.1 uncultured Chitinophagales bacterium | reverse complement strand
ACGCTCGGGCTGGGCGAGAGCCGCAGCTCCGTCGTCACGCTGTCGATGGCGCTCACAAAGAAGGTGGTCGTGGTGAAGAACCCCAGCCTTCTCACAAGTCTGCACCGGACAACACCTGGATCGTATGCCACCTGGACGCTGTACGCATGCAGGTTCTGGATGTTGTTCACACGAATCCTAACGTACCCGGAAGAATCTCGGTCGATGCGTTGGCTGGTTGGAGTGAGGACAACGGATGGGACTTGCGCCATTACCTGACATGTCCCCAACCCCACTTGGAGAATAAACAGAACAATTGTCCGTTTCATACTGTGTAGTATACTCCAGTCCAGCCATAATTTCAACAGCATCAGAATACCCCGCCTGGGTTGACCGTGCGAGGCATTTCGTTCTGCCCGTTATCCTGGTCTACCTGTGCCCGTCCTCGTAGGGCTCGGAGGGGCAGACTTGCGGGATTGTGTGCGCCGGGTAACGAGCCTCCACTTGCTTCTGCATACTGAACGTGATGCACTACGGCGAAAGCTCTCTCCGAAGGGGCAACAGCGGTGCGTCCGGGATGTGATGGTGGTGAGAACACATCCCGGACGCTGGGGTTGTGGATTCAGAACTACGGATGTTGCGCAGACACGACTTGCTTAAGGTAGAACCCAACGATTCGCTGAGCAACGCACGGTGTGAAAAAGTGGCCGCCGGCATGCACCACGCGAATCGCTTTTGAAAGTTCTGAGACAAGACCATCCTTCAAGAGATAGCCACTTGCACCCGCCTTCATACAGTTGCGGATGTACTCTTCCTCATCGTACTGTGAAATGATAAGCACCTTTGGGGAATGTCTGGTGTTCGTGATCATCTCCGTCGCCTCGATGCCGTCCATGAGCGGCATGCCAATATCCATGATGACAACCTCGGGCTCCAGTGTCCGGGCCTTATCAACGGCCTCAACACCGTTCTTGGCCTCACCAATTACTTGGATGTCAGGTTCATCTTTGAGGGTCGAAACGATGCTGGCCCGCAATGGGTCGTGGTCATCCACGACAAGCACACTGATCGGGACGGGAAGAGAGATGAGAAGGTCTTTCGGAGCTCGTGTATCGAGTACAATGTCCAATGGGAATCGGGGGATATGGAGGAACAAATTAACGTTGCGGAAAATCTACGGAGCGGCAACCCATGAAACAACTGTCAGAACTTCGGGATTTTGAACCGCGTAAAACTACGGGGAAGGAACATCAGGGTTCTAATGAGATTATCTTCTTTTGGATGGCGTATTTGACCAGGCTGGCAGTATCATGGGCGCCAATCTTCGCTGAAATGTTCGCCCGGTGGAACTCGACAGTCCGTACACTGATATGAAACGTGTTGGCAATCTGCTGATTGGTATTCCCTTCCGCAATGCGTTGGAGAATCTCCCGCTCTCTGTTCGTCAGGATCACGCTTGCCTGCTGCGCGGCCTTGCCGCTCGTTTGTCTGACGTAGCTCTCGACCATGATCTTGGAGACCTCTGCAGTAAAGAACTGGTCGCCAGTGTGCACTGCGCGGATGCCCTTGATAAGTTCATCCCCTACTGAGCTCTTCAGAATATACCCCTTCGCCCCACACCGCATAATGCGTTTGATATACTCTTCATGCTCGTGTTGCGTTAACACCAGCACTTTGGCCGCGCTGCCGCTCTTGACGATCTGCGTTGTTGCTTCAATGCCGTCCATTCCGGGCATTGTGATATCAATGAGTACGACATCGGGTGCAAGCTCCTTCACTCTTTTCAGGGCGTCTTTGCCGTTGTCCGACTCGCCCACAATCTGGATATCTCGCTCTTGCTTTAAGAGCGCAGCAACCCCTGCACGTAGCAGCGGGTGGTCGTCAACGATAAGGACTTTGATTCTTGATGGTGCAGCCAACTAACCTCCTGCTGCTTGTCTCTGTCTTGGCAGCATGAGCTGCCCAATCGGCAACTCAATCATCACTTCTGTTCCTCGGCCTTCCACCGACTCCGTGCGGAACGATCCACCAAAGAACTCCACTCTCTCACGGATGTTGCGAAGGCCAAAATGCGTGCCTCCGGCAGACACCGCTGCTGCTTTGCCCAGCTCCAAACCCCTTCCGTTGTCTGCGACTTCAAGGACGAGCGTATCTTCACGCAGCAAGAGCTGGATTGAAATTTGAGATGCAACGGCATGCTTCGCGACGTTCGTCAGAAGTTCCTGCACAATCCTGTACACGCTCGTTTCCAGTAGTGAGTCGAAGCGTACATCCGGAATCGGCGAAATAAACTCGACGGCAATGCCGGTCCGCCGCTCAAAGCTGGAAGCGAGGACCGCAATTGCCGCCTTCAATCCGAAATCATCGAGAATTGCGGGGCGCAGATCGTACGCAAGTCGCTTCGCTTCGGTTTGAGCCTCATCTGCAAGGTTGAGAGCTTCCTTCAGGTGCCGCTCGGCTTCAGCTGTGTCGGAGAGGAAGTTCTTGGCAGCAAGCTCGGTGTTGATCTTCAATGTCGTCAGCACCTGACTCAGGCCGTCGTGCAGCTCGCGGGCAAACCGCTTGCGCTCGTCTTCCTGCACCTTCACCAGCTCGATGGACAGCCTTCTCACTTGCTGCTCACGCTCGCTCGCGGTCTCGAAGAGCTTCGCATTCTCCAAGGCGATGCCGATCTGCTTTCCGAAGGACTGCAACATCATCTGCTCACTCTCCGAAAACCTGTGTGGACGTCGCAGGAACACCGTCATGACCCCCAGAACCTTTTCTTTTGAGACGAGCGGTACATATCCGATCGCATGTAGCGAATCCATTGCCCTTAGCGATTGGTTCACGTCGATGTTGAACTCTGCATCTTCAACGAATTGCGGGATGCCCGTTTGGGCAACCTTTCCGGTAACGCCAGAGCCGACGGGCCAGCGCCTCACGTTTTCCAGCAGTGCTCCCGATATACCGCGTTGATGCTGAAGGATCAGCTCCCTGCCGCTATCGTCAAATGTATAGACGGCCCCACCTTCAAACTTGATCACTTCGAGGACGGTATCGAGCACGGTCTCAAGGCGGCGATTGAGGTGGACCGACTGGGCCAGCACTGTTGAGAGCCGCTGCATGGCAAAGATCATGTCGAACCGCCGGCGCAACTCTTCATCGGCTGCTTTCTGCAACGTGATATCTGTGTGCACACCGATGGAGCCAATCACCTTTCCGGATGCATCCATCACCGGTGCACCGCTCACCCGCACCCAGATGAGATCGCCGGACTTCTTGCGCAACTGCAGGTCATACGTGTCGGCAATCCCCTGATAGCGAAGTTCGTGTTTTTCCTGGATGATCTTCTTCCCTCCCGGAGGCAACAGCAGATCAGACGCC
>CAYHRX010000262.1:0-5397 GCA_964359075.1 uncultured Chitinophagales bacterium | reverse complement strand
TTGCGATTGGATCTTTGTGCAGGTACACCCGCTCGATGTGGAACTTCTTCTTGTTTGCCAGAGGCACAACCCATCCGTTAAAGTACACGGACGCCGTGCTGACGATGAACGCGACGATCACATAGGGGACCATGATCCTGTAGAGGCTGATGCCGCTGGACTTCATGGCTGTCAGCTCGAACTGTGTGGACATCCGAGCCGTGACGAAAAGACTCGCCAGCAGCAGCGCCACCGGCATGATGAGCTTGATGATCTCGGGGATGAAGTAGAAATAGTAGAGGGCAACAACGGTCGTGGTTGCCTGCTTATCGATGAAGTCATCCAGATGCTCAAGAGCATCGATCACCACGAAGATGATCGTGACTGCGATCAGGGCGAAGAAAGCGCTGACGAAGAACTGCCGGACGATGTAGCGGTCGAGGAGTCTCATGTGTTCTCGGGGAGTGCCTCCGGTTCATCGGGCAGTCTGGTGCGCCAGCGTTTTGGGATGAGCTGCTGGAAGATGCTCCAGTTGATCACTACCGTCTCCTTGCCGATGCGGATGGTGAGATACACACCGAGAATACCGAGAAGCATGTTGGCAGACCACATGCCAAGGAATGGGGATGTGATATTCCTGTCGGCAAGCTTTTCGCCGCCGATGAGGAACGCCCAGTAGAGGAGGAAAAACCCGAGGCTGAGTGTTGCCGCAATGCCGAACCCGCCGCGTCGCGACATGATTCCCAGCGGCACGCCGATCAAGACAAACACAATACATGCTGCTGGGATGGAGTACTTCTTGTGAATCTCCACAAGGTACTGGTCAGTCTGCTTATCGAGGAACTCGATGCGTGAGAGCTCATTGGCAACGTAGGCACTCATCGACCGTGCCTTGAAGAGTGCAGCCGTCGTAGGGTTTTGCATGCCGGAGACGGTGCCAAAGAAAGAATTCGGGTTGGGGGTTCCTTTGAGCTGATGATCCATATCGGCAGCGATTGTTTTCTGCATCTGCTCTTCAAGGTCTTGCCTGGTTTTCCGGAGGCTGTCAACAATCGCGATCATCGCGCCCGCGCTCAGTTCCCTGTCACCGCGAGTAAACGCACCTTCCGATGAACGCTCAAACTCGAACCCTTCGGCGTCCATCACGATGCGGTGGTTGTGATACCGCAGTTTGCGATACGAAGACATCTTCTGCAAGTCGAGCTCGTGGATCTCCCCGTTCTGCAGGTCCATGATGATCTTCCGGTAGTCGGCGGAGAAGGAGATCTTTCCTCGCTCGGCCGTGATGACAACGTTCGTGTTCGGGTTGCTGTAGTCGTAGAGAGTGATGCCTTCCAGCGTATCGTTGTTTTCGTGGGTTTCGTGAACGAGGATGCTGTAGCCCGAGATGTCTTGAGAGAAGAGACCCGGGACAATGTTGAGTGTCGGTTTCTTTTTTCTGATGTCAATCATCAACGTCTTGGCTTTGTGGTTCGCCTCTGGCAGCACGTAGTTGTTGAACCACACCAGCACAATCGCGACCACTGTCGCTGCCACAACAATGGGCGCCAGCATCCGGTAGATGCTCAACCCGCTTGCCTTCATTGCCGTGATCTCGTTCTTCGAAGAGAGGTCGCCGAATGCCATGAGCGTTGCCACCAGCACGGACATTGGCACGGCCAGCACGATCATCCAGGCGAGGTTGAGCGCAACAAGCTCAATGATGATCCACGCCGAGAGCCCTTTCCCAATCAGTTGGTCGATGAACTTCATAACGAACTGGAGGAGGAAGAGGAACATCAGCGTGCTCAGCGAAAAGACGAATGGGCCAATATGCGCACGCAGCAGGTAGCGGTAGGTCAGCATCTGCTGGGGGAAAACGCTTCGTTCCATGGCTTTAATATAGTCGACTCGTTGGTCTTTTACAATTGAGAGGTCGGGTGCTTGATATTTGTTTTGCTTTTCTCTATGTTTTGCTTAGCTGAGCAAGGGGACTCAGTTATCCAACGTTAAAGGAGTTACCATATCGATCAGGTTTGCTAATGCTTGAAGGGATGAGCACCTGTAGTTAGGCCCGGTTGTACACGTCCCAAGGTGCACGCAACGGCGAGGCGGTTCAGATGCACAAGCCTCGGCCGGTGATGGTAACAGAAAACTGAGAATCGACTTGGTCTCCTTGCTGCGCAGCATACAATCGTACTTCCATCATCATGTCTTCGACGCACTGTTCGTCACCGGTGCGTTCCTCGTCGTCCTTCTCTTCCTCATCTATCCTCAAGCGGTTGTCGGTTCAGTTGCGGTTCCGCCCGAGCCTGCATACGCCCAATTGCTTTCATTATTGAGTGACACAACGGAGGAGACCAAAGGACATCCTCCGGTTAAGGGAGACCGTCCTGCAGGGGAAGGGAAAGGGGAATTCGACCCGGCCAGAATCTTTGAGCAGTCGGACTCATCGAGAACTGACACGTCCGCAGTCAAAGAGAAAGCGCGGACAGATTCAAGCTATGTTGTCTACGAGGATTCGACCTACCGCCTGAGACATTTCAGCTATATGCGCAGGGATCGGCCGTACGTGGAGTTCTTTCCTGATCGTGTGCATCCGCTGTTCGCGGTCGGTAGGCCGGCAAGCTTTCAGAGACACGTCGCCATCGATTCGACGGGGAAGGAGTTTCGCTTCAGCGAGTCAGTCGGTGGCGAGAATGTAAAAGTCCCGCTGTCGCTTTCATTGCATGACTACATCACGCAGAGGCGGAGGACCGAGCAACGCAAGATACTTGCAGAGGAAGCGCGTAAGCCCAAAGCCCTTGCGCAGAAGAATGACCTCGGCGAGCTGCTCAGCAGTATCACCAAGATCGAAATCCCGATCCCTCCCAATCCGCTCCTCAGCATCTTTGGCGGGAAGTCCATCAACCTGAACATCAGCGGCGCGGTGGACATCAAGGCCGGGTTCAGGAACACCAAGTCCGACCAGACGCAGATCTCACGCCTTGACCAGAGCAGGAACGAGCCTGACTTCCAGCAGGAAGTGCAGGTGAACGTGAACGGCACCATCGGCGATAAGCTGAACATCCTTGCCGACTGGAACACACAGCGCACGTTCGAATACGAGAACCAGCTCAAGATCAAATACACAGGCTACGATGATGAGATTGTGCAGAGTGTGGAAGCGGGGAACGTCTCTCTCAACACTCCATCATCATTCATAGGAAGCAGTCAGGCGCTGTTCGGCATCAAGGCGAAATTCCAAACCGGTCCCCTTACGCTCACCACGCTCGCATCCCAGAAGAAAGGACAGATCAAGGAAGTCGCAGTCTCAGGTGGAGCGCAGGAGGCGCCGTTCGAGATTCGTCCGTTCAACTACTCGACGAACCACTTCTTCGTCGACATGGTGTATAAGCAATACTACGAGCAATACTACAACAATGAGCCGGCGCTCGTCAATCAAAGTGTACAGATTGTAGAGGAAGAGGTGTGGGTGCAACGGCAAGGTGGAATTCCAGATCCGAACGAGCGACAAGGTGTTGCGCACATCGAACTTCGTGCACAGGGTGTGGGATATGATTCATCGCTGCGCAATGCGCAGCAGGTTCCAGGGATTGTCGAAACGGCTCCCTTTGTGAAACTTGATCGTGGACAATATGATCTTACCGGCGACGGTTACCTAGGCATTGTTTCGTTGAACACTAATGTGCAGGACGCGCAAGTTGTTGCATTAGCTTACCGACGAGCAGACGGCACTCAATTCGGGGAATTCGTCCGAGAACAAGGTGATACAAGTCGTGCACTGATTCTGAAGATGGTGAAACCGAAGAACCTCCAGTCGAACGGCCGTCAGTACGCAGTAGCTTGGGAACAGATGCTAAAGAACATTTACCCCGTCGGCGGACGCAACATCAAGGAGCAGGGATTCGTGCTCGACATCTACAGGAAGGTCCCCGGACAGGAAGACCAGAACTCCATTCCACCGAACGAACGGCTGCTGCGGGTGTTTGGGCTTGATAGGTTCAATGCAGACAAAACACCCAACCCAAATGGGGACAACCTCTTCGACTTCCGGTCAGGCCGAACAATCAATCAGGCAAGGGCAGAGATCATCTTCCCTTCGCTCCGTCCGTTTGACGATGGCATAAAGAAGTACTATCTCGACAACCAAAAGCCGCTTCCTGATACCTCATACTTCTACCCTGAAATCTACGATACGACAAAGACCTTCGCCCAGCAAAGCAGCCGTGACCGCTACATCATCCGTGGAAAGGCAACAGGCGAAGCGACGTCGAAGTACTCACTTGGTTTCAACGTAGTGGAAGGGAGCGTGCAGGTGTTGTTGGATGGACGCCGGTTGATCCCAAACGTTGACTACACCGTCGACTACATCGTTGGTGAAGTGGTGATCAGGAACGACCGTGCTCTTGTGCCGGGTGCGAATCTTCAGATCAAGTACGAGCAGAACGATTTGTTCCAGCTTGCCTCGAAGACGCTGCTTGGCGCACGCGGAGACCTGGCGATCTCCCAGAACACCAACTTCGGCTTCACTATCATGAACCTTAACCAGCAGACGCTGAGCGACAAGGTGCGGTTGGGTGAGGAGCCGAACCAGAATACCATCCTTGGCATCGACGGCCAGACGCAGTTCGATCTGCCATTCCTCACCAACGCCATCGACGCGTTGCCGATGCTGGAGACACGCGATGCTTCGAACCTGCGGGTGACAGGCGAAGCAGCATACATGATCCCGGATCCCAATACAAAAAAGAGCACAATCCCAAGCGATGGCGGTGAGGGGATCGCGTACATTGATGACTTTGAGGGAGCCCGGCGAACGATCCCGCTCGGTGTCAACTATGCACAATGGTCCCCGGCAAGCCCACCACGTGACAGTCTTGCTAACGCGCTAATCAGTCCGCAAGATACAACAAAGATGTTCTCGAAGGGAAAGGCCATATGGTTCAACTTTCTCCCCACCAATGTACGTCTTACCGATGTGTATCCGAGGAAAAGGCCAGGGAACACGGCGAACGATCAGATCACCGTGCTCGACCTCCAATACTACCCGACAACGCGTGGTGCGTTCAACTATAGCAGGAACCTCTCGGCTGACCTGACGCAGACCAAGAACTGGGGCGGCATCATGAAGCCCATCTCGATAGCGGCGACGAACCTCATCAACGAGAACGTGAACTTCATTGAGATATGGATGCGGGTTGACAGTGCACGGGTCAATCTTGATGGCAGCTTCCCGAAAATGCGAATCGACCTTGGATCAATCAGTGAGGATGTCATTCCCAACCGGCAGCTGAACTCGGAGGACCTTGTTATCAGCTCTACACACAATGGGCCGCTGCAGGAAGGGGAAGATGTCGGTCTGGACATGATCGGCGATGCGGGGGAGGTTGCACGCTATGGTTCGCAATTCGGCACCGACCCGAGTGGAGACGATTA
>CAYHRX010000261.1:1650-5412 GCA_964359075.1 uncultured Chitinophagales bacterium | reverse complement strand
AAGAACGAACCAACAGAACGTGAATTCGGGTCTCGCGGATCAATCACCATGGACTTGCGCCGTCGCAGCGTGATGACAGCTTCTCTGGCTGCTCGGAGAATCGGCTCGCCGTCCGGCAATGAGTTGAGATCGGCTGTTGATGCGATGAACCTCTGGAGCTCAGGGTATCGGATTTCCGGTCGGCCATGTTTGCGCAAGCGGAACTTTACGTCACTGATAACAAATCTGTCTGCATCGGTTGACTTGAACCTGCTCTGTCTGTATCCGAACCCACAATCACGGTTCGGGAACTCGACAACATCGAGCGTTTCCCTGTCAAGAGCTCTCACTGAAACGATCGTGTCGCACACTTCCTGGCCGTACGCGCCGACATTCTGGATTGGGGTTGCGCCAACGAGACCGGGGATACCGGAAAGACACTCAATGCCTCCCAACCCCTTTTCAATGCAACGCTCAATAAACGGATCCCACCCCTCTCCCGCGGCAGCTGAAATCATGGTTGCATCCTCATCGTCTTGAACAGCAACTCCGCTCGTCTCGATGTGAATCACGAGGCCGTCAAACCCCTCATCCGCGAATATCACATTACTGCCGCCGCCGAGAACGCACACACGGATGCTCTTTTCACGAGCAAAGGCCAGGGCTTCACGAATATCATCAATCGCTCGGCAAGCGGCGAAGTACCTTGCCCTTCCACCAAGGTGGATCGTCGTGAGGTCGGAGAGGAGGACGTCGCTTTGAATTCTCAGAGTGTGTTGTGCGGAAGAGCTCATGCGAGGTCCCGATGCACCGCGTCGATGGAGAATGCAGGAAGACAGACAGCAACATACTCAGCGCCATCGGCGCCCGGCGAGCCGTAGCGAATCCATTCCCCCGTGTGGGCAATGATCGCCTGTCCGGCATTGACTTCGATTGATCCTCTCGTGTGCTCGACACGCAACATGCCTTTGAGTACCAGCGTGTACTCGTCGAACTCCGGCCTCTGTCCAGGCTCAACCCAGCCGGCGGGGTTTCGCATGTGGGCAATGCTCACAGCTGCAGTTCTTGAGTTGATCCGCCCGACGTATTCCTCAATAACCTTCGGCTTGTTGCCGGCGGCCTGTATAGTGGTTGGCGAAGAGATCAGTGTCGGCATATGCTCAGCTCTTTCGTTTGTCCAGGAGAATTCTCTTGCCATCGTAAGAGAAATGTATATCTTAATCAGCATGAAAACAATCGCTCACTATGTGAGAGAGTTCCTTCGCGAGCAATGGCACCCCGGATACATAGCCTCGGTGGCTGCACTCCTCGCGGTCGCGTTCTTTTTCAACTACGGATATGACTTCGAAAGCACCGTTCTTGCGCACGTCCGCCATCCGGCCGGCCAGGTAGCGTTCTATTTCGTGTTCTACGCCGTGCCCTACCTGCTCGCTCACGGTGCGTATGCTGTCAGCCGCCGGGACTTCTCCCTGCTGCGACGGGTCGAGTTCTGGGTGCTGAGCTTCTTTGCTTTTGCCGTGCTCTCGGTCTATATTGCGCTCCACGATGTTCCCGGCTATCTTCTCGCGAACGGCCACCCGATCTTTGAAGGCATTTCGTTCGAGTCCCGACGCTTTGCTTCGCTATGTGCAAGCAATGTTCTTCCTCTATTGCTCATGACTGTTCCGCTTGTCATGTACTGGTACCGCGTC
The DNA here is from genome assembly GCA_964359075.1 of uncultured Chitinophagales bacterium. GTDB lineage: Bacteria > Bacteroidota > Ignavibacteria > UBA10030 > UBA6906 > UBA11986. The sequence goes on along the minus strand of CAYHRX010000261.1, from coordinate 3,742 downwards.
AATCGAGATGAAATGCCACTGTACGGGTTGAGCGCAAAAACGATTGACTTGCGGCCGTATTTCTTCATCCTCCTTTTTCTTATCCCGCTTGTGGTCGGCGCATCCTTCACGAGCGATTTCCAGCGGGCATACCCAAGATACAAGTTTGGATTCCCGGAACAAGCGGTCGGGAGCGAGAGGACATTGCTCGCCGGGATCTTTCAACTCTGTTATGGCTCCGACTTTGTGTTCGTCGAGTTCTTCTTCAGAGGCTTCATGGTGCTTGCGTTTGCGAGGATGATGGGAACAAGGGCAATCGTTCCCATGGTTGTGGTGTACGCGCTGATCCACTTCCAGAAACCGATGCTTGAAGCCGTCAGCTCAATTTTCGGTGGACTGGTGCTGGGTGTGATATCGTACAGGACGAAGTCCATCTATGGCGGGGTTATCCTCCACCTCGGTATCGCGTATATGATGGAGATTGCAGGCGCATTGCAGATGCCGCGGTAACAGTGTATTGCCAAACAACGCGTAGGTCGACGAGCCTCGTCGATCTACCACGCTTGCCACGACGACACCTACAGTCAGCGTATTCTGTATCCGTTCAGCTCGTTGTTGAAAATCCACGCCACCACTTCGCCGATGCGGATCTCTTTGTAGATGTACGTTGTCCGGTCGTGCTCGGCAGAGCCTTCGCGGAAGAAGAGCTGCTGCGATGCGTACATCTTCTTGAACCGCTCGATCCACCGCGCAAAGTTCTTCGGCCTCAGGTCCACCCACCCCTGGTCGGCCCACGCGTCGATATCTGCTGGCTTGCGGATGGCGATGTTTGGGTTCACCGATTCGGGGATGGAGATGAACGGCCCGCGCAGGATCGTCACCCCATCGGGCATGAGGATGGGGATGCCGAGCGACGTGATGAGGTCTTTGATGGGGTGATTCTGGATCTGTGCTGCGATCTTCGATGACAGGACCTCCGGTGTTACTGTACCGTCCGCCGGCTCGAGAATCTCCTGAATCGTCGGGTAGATCATCTTGATGAGGTGCGACTCGTAGAGCAGCTTCGAGAGCTGGGGCGGGCCAAGCTGCCCCGTTGCAATGCTCGGCAGGTATTCCTTGCCCGACTTCATCTTCGCTTCGCTCTCGATGATCTTGTTGATGGCGGACGGCCGCAGGATGCCGCCCCTGTAGGTCGGATCGACCACCGAGCCGTCCAGCGCCGTGATAACATCCTTGCCGGTGCTTCGCCCGACGATCTCATTCACTACATACTCCGCCACTTCCTCTGCCGTGACGAACTCCATCTGGTTCAGCGCCGTGATCGCTTCGAACTCACCAAGCCCGAAGAAGCCATTCTCGCCCGTGTTCAGCCCGATGATCGAGAACTTGTCGCGCTGCTTCTCATATGACTTTTCCTCATCGTCCAAAACCAACTCTGCTTTGTCACCGATGCGTTGCTCCCTGGACTTGTAAAAGGGAAGCGCGACGAACTTGCCCTTCCTCCTGCGGCGCACCATCTGGGCTTCCACCTTTTTGTACCCGATCATTGCACCCGGCTTGATCTCTTTGATGATGGGTGCGCCAGGTGTGCGGGCAAGCAGGAACAACAACCCCGTGTGAGCGAATGCGACTGACGTCTTCGAGAGCAGCTCGAAGCTCGGCTTGTCCTCGCTGTGCGTGTACGGGATGTTCATGCCCATGCCGCCGGTGCCCGTGGTGCCGACTTTTACATACACACGCGTCTCCGCTTTCTTCATCGCTTCAGCAAGAAGCCTGACATGCAGGATGAGTTGAGGGATTGCCTGTGAGATCAGGAGGATGTCGAGGAACTTCAGGTTCGTGAAACCCGGGCGCGGTTGCGACTTGGTGAGCTTCTTGATGTCGTCCAGCTTCTTGAGGACTGTCTCAACGGCATCTTTTTCAAGGTTCTGTGCCCTCGCATGCAGCTCAGCCGAGTACTCAATCTCCAGGATGTCTTCGATCTGGTCTCTGAACATGTGATGCAGGATGATCAACCCGGTTTCGCTCGCCAGCAATTGATGAGCGAGGGTGATTGTTTCGGCCGCCGGAAGCCCCAGGGCCAAGTGCACCGCGAAGACGGTTTCCTTGTCGA
>CAYHRX010000261.1:0-1640 GCA_964359075.1 uncultured Chitinophagales bacterium | reverse complement strand
TGTGCCAACAACCGCGTCTCCTGGTAACTGATGGCCGTTGCAGTGTTAATGCAGTCGACGATGACGTCTGGCTTTTCCTCCTCGATGAGGCGGACCATCAGGCTTCGGTTGCGGATGTTGTCGGGGACGTCCTCGCGGAGCGGCCCGAAGATGTCCTTGAACATCTGGTTCAGCCACTCGGAGTTCTGCAGGACCTCGATGGTTTCTGTCTCGCGCTCCCGCTCGACACTGCGCTTCACTTTGGTGAACTCTTCCCTCATGAAGATATCACCGCCCACTGCCCTGTACTGCGTATGAGGTGACTCCTTCCTGAGCACTTCGATTGCTTCCTTCGCCTCCAGCTCGTAGCGGGAGGCAATGATGATTTTTCTGGGTGACAATTCCCTGGCGAGCTTCCGGGCGACCTGGATACCGACCAGTCCGGCCCCGCCAAAGATGATTACTGTGTCTGCAAACTTCGACATATAATGGTTCTCCTTGGATAGTGTTGCCCGCGCGGGGAGGGAATCCCTGCCCGCCCTGCAGGCACATGAACAGCAGGCGGGGGACCCCCCGACACTGGGATGATGAGTCCCATGCTCTACCTGGCTGAGCTACCCGCCGTGCTGGATTCAATTACCGAATTGGGGAGGAGAATATCAACGGTGTGCTGAGATCTAGAAGCGCAGTTGAAAAGCTTAACCGCAGAGAACGCAGAGGTCGCAGAGGGAGAAAAGTATTGTTTTCTGTTTCTATTCCAATCATTTACTCTGCGCTCTTTGCGATCTCTGCGGTTAAATTCCTTTTTGATGGGTTCTCAACCGCGTCTCTATGTTTGGAGAAACGGCCCGAGGTGTTCCAGACTGGACAGTCTGAAACCCGGCCTACCCGTCAGTGACTCGATTGCGACAACGAAGGTCGCATCCTTCTTCCCATCACACCCTTGAAGCCCAGGCCAACATACTTCTTCACCTCTCCATGCTTCAGAAGAGTTGTGAGCTTGGACCACAGGAAGGAAGGGGAAGTGATCCTTGATAGGATGTAACGATGCCGCAGCTTCCTCAATTCCCGGATTCCCATCTGGGGCTGCAACAATAAAGGTATGTTGTTGACGGCAAGGTATATCTTGACGTTGTCCCGATTCTCATACTCCTTCGACCATCTGAATCCTGTTGGAAGAAGATCGTTCTGTTGCGCATACTGCTCCACCTGCGTTCCGGGATAGACGCGTATGCCGGGGTTGTAACCAATCAGCGTCATATGCTTCCTGTTCTTTCTAATGAAGCGAATGGTCTTGAGGCCTGCTTCATACGTTTCGTTGATGTGGCCAACAGTGAAGAATACTTTGGTCATCAATCCGAGCTGCTCGCACCAGCGCAGCAACTGTTCGGCCTCATCAAGGCGGATCTTCTTTTTCATGACATCCAGGATATCCTGATCCGCGGACTCGATGCCAATGTCAACGTAATAACATCCAGCTTTCTGCATCCTTTCCAGAAGGGCCTCGTCGGCTGAACCGACACGGATTTCACATTCCCAGGGCATCACCAATCCGCGCTCTTCCAACTCCTTGCAGAAAGAAAGGACATGATTCTTATTGATGGTAAACGTACTGTCAAAGATCTTGATCCCCCTGATGTTGTACCGCTTCACAAGTGCTT
>CAYHRX010000260.1:0-5431 GCA_964359075.1 uncultured Chitinophagales bacterium | reverse complement strand
GCCTTGAAAATCAACAAAATGGAGGAGAATTTGCCACAAAGTCGGGGGCTACTCCCATGATGAACCAAGTTGAGCTGTTTCTACGCTTGTACTATGTGAAGGGGCTAGCCCCATATACATGAACCAACCGAGTTCTCCGAGACAGAGACCGCATCGGTTGTTCACCTTCTTCCGCCTTCTTCACTCGCTTTCTTTTTTTCCGGCATGGTTATTTTGATGAATTAGACGAAGAAATCAGTGTTTGAGTTTACTATCATAGCCAACATCCACTTCACCTCAAAGGAGTCACCCATGAGACGGGCCACGTTACTCACTGCAGTATTCGCAGTTCTTCTGCTTGCACAGTCCTTCGTTCCTGTTGCATTGGCGCAGGATTATCAGAACTGGAAACTCACCCACCCCAAGCCGCAAGCAAATCTTTTGCGCAAGCACAAGATGATTGATGCGAACATCTGGGTTGCGACGGGCGCGAACGGAACGTACATGAGAACAACCGACGCGGGAGCGAATTGGTATTTCCACCACCAGGCCGGAAAGGCAGCCAACACCGCACTTACCATCGGTCAGAATTATGATGTGTGGTTCTTCAGCTCGACAAATGGCGTTGTTGCGGGAGACCGTGGGTACATTGGCAAGACGACGAACGGCGGAGTGACGTTCGACTCTGTTGCCAATGGCTTGATTCCTGTCGCGCAACGAGCGCAATCCATCTGGTTTGCCGACGCAAACACAGGATATGTCGGTGCAGGAACCGCCAGCGGATTCAATGGAACAATCATCAAGACGACAGATGGTGGATTGAATTGGACGTCTGTTTACACAACCACCGCAACAACGGTCCAAACAATTTCCGGAACCAATGCTCAGATTCTCTATGCGGTACTAGCGGATGGTTCAGTCATAAAGACGACTGACGGAGGGACGAGCTGGAGCGCGCCCACACCGGGCACGGTTGGTCAGTTCATGTATGGAATGAGTTTTGTGGATTCACTCACAGGCTTTGTCGCGGGTGGCGGCGGACTCATCAGCAAAACGACAAACGCCGGCGCAACGTGGACGGCAATCGCTCCTCTACAAACAAATTGGAGCTATTTCCAAGTCAAGATAATTTCTGCAAACGAGATCTATTTGGTTGGTGCACCTGACAGTCTCTACAAATCCACAAACCTCGGGACAACATGGACAGCTCTGCCAATCATGCCCGTGAGTGGCCCTGCGAGCACATTCATTTGGTACTCACTTGATAAGCAGGGTTCGGTACTTACGCTTGCGGGCGACTTCGGCATCATTGCAAAGTCCACCGATGGCGGCAACACATGGTCATCGAACAACTTCCTTCTGACGACGCAAATCATGTTCGATATTCAAGTGGTGCCGGGTACAAGAACTGTCCTCGCGGTCGGAAGACAATACACTTCGATGACGCGACAGGTTCTTCGCTCAACCAACGGCGGCGATACTTGGAGCGCAATTGACCTTGGTATTGTTACCGACCTCCAAGCAATATCGATGGTCAACTCACAAATCGGGTATGCCTGCGGAACAAACAGCCAGGTTGTCAAAACGACAAATGGCGGTCTTACTTGGGCTGCGGCCACCCGGCCACATGCCAACAACTATACACTGCAAGCATTAGAGTTTGTTGACGTGAATACCGGTTGGGTATTCGTCAATTTCGCTACAGTCATCGGCGGCAACATCTTCAAGACGACAGATGGCGGCACATCATGGACTCAACAAACAATTGGCACAACAGATCAGATAGTTTCGTGCGATATGGTCGATGCGAATATCGGCTACCTTACACTGAATTCGTCCAGCCGACCGATTTACAAAACGACAAACGCCGGCACAAACTGGACGTCCGTCACCACGCCATTTACAGGACAGATAAAAGATGTCCGAGCACTTGATGCGAACAACGTATACATCGGCATCAGCTCTGGAACAAATCGAGTTGGCAAATCTACAGATGGTGGCACGACATGGACACAGATTGCGCTCCCCATCACTGTTGATGTCAATAGTCTCGATTTCAAAGATGTAAATACAGGATATGTTACGGGCAACTCGACGACCGTTGTATGCAAGACAACAAACGCAGGGGTTTCATGGACATTCCAAAACGTCCATCTGCCAACGCTTGTAAAAGTGTATGCAGGACCCGGCGACACGACGTGGGCGTTGGGAACGTACAGTTCGATTCTCCGGTGGGCAGGACCGCCTCCGCCTCCCGCAACAATCAAAACTATCGGTGGAACAACGCCCGACTATCCGACAATCAAATCGGCGATTCAAGCACTCAACGCGCAAGGCGTTCCTCTCGGCGGCATTACATATTTGATTCGGAGCGGGACATACAACGAAGACTCGCTACGCATCAGAACTTCAACATCGAACTCGAGCGCACCGATCATGTTTAGACCGGATACAGGCGCAACAGTCATCGTGAACGTCACTCCACCTTCGACAGCGTACAACTTTGTGTTTTCTGTCGACACGACACGCAACGTCACGATCAGCGGTATACGTCTTGGCGGCGCTGCAACCGACCGCAACATGACAATCAATGCATTAGGAACGAATGGACAAGTTGGTGTACGCGTGTTTGGGAATTCAGACAATTGCACACTCAACAATCTTGTCATCTTCTGCGCCGGTACACTCACGAGCACTTCGGTACGAGGCGTGGACATTCGCTATTCGTCTGCAACACAGATCCCCGATAGCTCGGTCGTGGATTATGTCTATGTGAAGCGGGCCGGCGTAGGTATTCGCGTTGAAGGCTTTAACGTGACAAGTCCTGTAACGAGAACATGGATTCAAAATTGCTCGATAGCAACTGGTGCGGGAGATTCTGTTGGCGCAACCGGAATCAGCACAACGAATACACTCAACCCTGTCATTCGGGGGAATACTGTACGTAACCTGTATGGCACCGGCACAGTATCCGGCATTTTCATCGGAACTCAATGCGGCGCCGCGCAGGTCATTAACAACTCAATAGCGACGCTCCGAACGACCGGAACAGGGTCGAATGTGAATGGCATCACGCAGAATAGTACGCAGGATGTTGGAGGCCTCAGGTACTACAACAACATGATCTCTGATATCAACGGTGTGGCAACAGGAACGGGACCGATCTACGGATTCTACATTTCCGGTGGTTCCAACTCTGTGGCGGACACCTTCTATTACAATAGCGTGAACCTCTCCGGAACAGGGACGGGCCTGCGCAAATCAGCGGCTCTCGGGCTGGAATACTTCGGTGGAACACCGATCGTCGTTGTTCGCAACAACGTATTCGTGAACACGCGTCAGGACGGGCTCGGCGTCAATAGTTTCGCGACAGCAATCTACAAGGCCATTCCACTTGCCGGCATCAACAGTGACTACAACGATTTGTATGTCTCGCCGACTCCCGATACGACCCGCGCAACAGGCGTTTTCTTCCGAGCAACAAACAGTTACTTCAAGTATGCGACCCTGGGCAATTGGCGCTTTGGGACAGGGCTTGACAATAACAGTGTCGTTGAGAATCCGGCCTTTCTTAGTGCGACCGACCTGCACTTGAATCCTGCAACACCAACAAGTCTGGAATCGTCAGGAACACCCGTAAGCGTCGCCTCCGATATTGACGGACAAGCGCGCAACGCAGCAACGCCGGATATCGGCGCAGACGAAGGAAGCTTCATCCGTGTTGACGTGATGCCCCCGGTGATCGCTCATACTGCTCTTCCACCAGCACCAACAACTGGCGGTCGGGTAGCTTCGTCGACAATTACAGACGTTACCGGCATCCCGACAGGTACTGGCGGGCCGCGATTGTGGCATAAGAACTCGACTGACCCGACATACACAGCAGCAGTTGTCGATTCAGTCAGAGGGAGTGTCTATTACTTCATGATACCGGGCCGTGCAACGGGAACGACGGTGCAGTATTATCTTGCCGCGCAGGATTCGGCTCCGGCAAACAATGTCGGCACATGGCCTCCGGGCGGTTCCGGCATCAATCCTCCGGGTTCAACCGCGCCTGCAAATGTGTTCAGTTATATCGTGCAATCGCCGCTCGCTGCGGGAAGCTACACGGTGGGTGTCGGTGGATACTTCCCGACACTCGACTCAGCATTCCGGAAACTGAGCCTTGACGGTATTGCGGGGGCAGTGACGTTGAATCTTACCGACTCTGTGTACGCAATCCCGGGCAAGCCGCGCAGAATACTCAAAGAGAGTGAACCGGAGTATGTGGAGGTGAATGGTAAGAAGGAAATAAAGGTTCAAATTAGTCCATGTGAATACGAACAAGAGGATGCACCGACAATCGCGCTTCAGACACTTGCAGGTCCGATTATTGGTGCAGGTCCATCAAGCCGCGTTACGATACGACCCGCTGCAGGGAGGAACGTCACGCTTGCAGGGACTGGGACATATATTCTCCGTTTGCTCGATGCAAGCTACGTAACACTGGATGGCATCAACTCCGGCGGTTCCAGTCTGACAATACGGAACACTGCGGGAAACGCGCTGGCGCTGGAAGGTAGTTCAGACAATAACATCGTCCAAAACGTCTCGTTCGCCTCATTTGGAATTGGTGGTTCAGGGATTGTCCTCCAGAATACTGACGCGAGCAAAACTCCAGATCTTAACCTTATCCAGAACAACGTATTCACAAAGGGGTGGGTCGGAGTGGCCGTCAACGGCAGCGCTACCTTGGGGTACGCAACGGGGAACAGAATTACGCGAAACATCATCAAGTTCACAGAGGCAGATAGCCTGAACCAGATAGGTATCTTTTTCCAGAATGCGAGCGGCACCCTGATCGACAACAATACCATCGGCAGGTTGCGAAACTTCATCAGCATCGGAACACCGACAGGCATTTCGGGATCGGGAAGACACCGAAACACTCGAATTTGGAACAACGTGATCAGCGATATCATACATATCAATTCGGGTGATGTGAGCGCGGCATACGGGATCAACGTCACTGCAACCGCGGGCGAGACCACAAAAGTCGCTGTCTACAATAACATGATCTATGGTATTGACGATCAGACGGTTGGCAACGGGCGCGGTTCGCGTGGGATCTCGTTCACCCAGGGCATTAATGATACCATCGCTTACAATACCGTCTATCTCAGCGGCCCTGACGGTTTCCTGAGCGCTGCTTTGTATAATAACTTCACGGCTTCTCCAGCTTCGCGGGTGTGGAGGAACAACATTGCGATCAACGAGCGTGTCCCCATGGCGGGAGCGAGAACCTACGCTTTTGTTCTGGACGACGCGACAAGTCAGATATCCAGCAACTATAATGACCTGTATGTTCCATCGCAGATCAATAGCTACGTTGCCGGTGGATTCACAACCGCAACGTTCAATTATCCAACACTTCTCGATTGGCAGACAACCGGACAAGATCTCAACAGCGTAA
>CAYHRX010000259.1:0-5436 GCA_964359075.1 uncultured Chitinophagales bacterium | reverse complement strand
TCTCGGAGTATGGCATCACTGAGAACAGGTACTTTGTTTTGGTGCTGGGACTATGGCTGGGGGGCATCGTCATCTACTTTATGTTCAGTAAGACCAAGAACATCAAAGTCATCCCGATCAGTTTGTGCGTGATCGCCTTTCTCGCTTCGTTCGGACCGTTGGGAGCATTCAGCGTCTCGGCAGAGAGCCAGATGGACAGGCTTACGACTCTTCTCTCAAAGAACAAAGTTCTTGTCGATGGGAAGGTAAGGAAAGCAGAGACGCAGCTCTCGTTCGAGGATGAAAAGGATATCAGCTCGATAGTCAAATACCTGAGCGATGTACACGGTGTTGCGGGGATGCAGCCCTGGTTTGACACGCTGCTCGACACGCTCGGAACTGGTGACGATACGGGCAACGATGTTCGTTCCAACAGGCCGAAGCTCATCGTTGCGCTGATGGGTTTGCGGTATGTTGGTGAGTGGGAAACGAGAGCGACCGGTCACTTCCAGTTTTCCGCCTCCAAGGGCGAAGCGATTGACATCCACGGATATAACATGTTGATTCAGTCGAAGACATTTGGCGAGAGCCACACCGGGAGAACCTCATTCGTTATTGGCAGTGCACAATGGTCGCTGAGCACAAGGCCCGATAACCCTACACTTGTTCTTGTATACTCCGGAGTCTGGAGTGATTCATTGGAGTTGGACCTCGGGCCGACGATAAAGAAGTTGATTGAAGAGTACGGGAGGAGTGCCACGAACAGCAATATCCCCGCCGAGAAGATGTCCGCAACGCGAACGACATCGTGGGCGAATGCAAGGTTCTACTTCCGTGACTTGAACTGCCGGAAAGTGGACGGGAAGATTGAACTGCTGGGCGGTGAAGTCGACATCTTCCTCGCCATGCATCCTCGGGCGGGGCTGAGGGAATGAAGCCTACCGCGCCTTGACCACCACCACCGTCTGGTCATCGTGCTGAGTGGCATCGCCAGCGAAGTTCTTTACTTCGGCGATGACTCTGTCTCGAATTGCCAGAGCGTTTGCAGCAGGTGTTTCCTCAAGAATTCTCAGGAGACGTTCCTCACCGAACTCGTCTCCGCTCATCTTCTGTCCTTCTGTAATTCCATCGGTGACGAAGACAAACACATCTCCCGATGCGTACGTGATGCGTCGTTCTTCAAGCTCGCGGGCGAAGAGATCTTCCGGCGAGAGTCCAAGCCCGAGTTCCCTTGGTACTATCCTCTCGACTTTTCTTGTTGACGCCCTGAAGTGAAAGAGCGGCAGATGTCCCGCCCGTGCAAGCATGATCTCCGAGTATGCCGATCTGAAACCCGAACGACGCGAGCGTTACGTGCAATGTGAGTGTCTGGTTGTCCCGCAGAACTTCATACTCAATGGTCTTGCCGATCTGACCCTGCCGAAGAATCCTATCTGCCTCCGTAACGCTGGTGAATGTCTGTCGGTTGATGCGAGTGATGAAGTTACCGACTTTCATTCCTGCACGGTCGGATGCGCCGCCGGGAGTTACTTCGATGACCCATGCCGTTGGCTGGAGTTCCATGACGGCATCGGACGGGAACAGGCGCTTCTGCAATCTGTATGTCATCTCCTGCTCCTCGCTCGAGGTACGGAACAGGTTGAATGTGATGAGTGATGTGTCGGCGAGGCTGTTGATGTAGGCCTGCGCCTCCTTGAGCGAGGGGAAACTCTTCTCGTTTGCCGTCATTGGCAGGTCGCCAACCCTGACCGAATCCGACACATAGAGCCCCGTTGCTTCATCGAACCGCTCGGCAGGAAACCCGCGCACGACGTATGCTCGTGACGGCGGATCCCGGAAGAAGTTCTCATCCGTCGGCGTTCGGCCGAAGAAGTAGATGCACACGAGTGCAAACCCGAGCAGCGTAGCCGCAAGCATACCGAACAGTAGTCGGAAGATCTGAGGACGATGATCGAAGTAGCCCATGATGCCTTGGTAGTTCTCCTGAAGAGTGTACGAGCAGAAGATGTGACAGTTACGAATTGCAGGCGGCATTCCTCGGTTTCCTTGCTTCTCAGGAGCTTTCTGGCTATTTTGGCAATGGTTTTCAGATCCTCCCGAAATTGGAGTTTTCCCTTGGAAGTGAAGTCAGACCAGCTTGAGCTGAACGACCAGATGGTGCGTCGTCGGGAAGAGCTCGACGCTCTTAAGAAGCTCGGCATCAACCCGTATCCCTACGAGTTCAACCGCACAGCATTTTCCAAAGAGATCGTTGAGTCGTTCAAGGACGATGCCCCGCAGCGCACGGTGTCTGTCGCAGGGCGAATCATGTCTCTTCGCAAGATGGGGAAGGCATCGTTCTGCCACATCATGGACTCGCAGGGAAAGATTCAGGTCTATCTGAAGAAGGATGATCTCGGCCCAGTCTACGACGCGTTCAGGCTGCTGGATATTGGCGACATCATCGGCGTTGAAGGCTACGTCTTCAGGACGAAGATGGGCGAAGTCTCAGTCCACGCACGGAAGCTGGAGTTGCTTGCCAAGTCTCTCCGGCCGCTGCCTATTGCAAAGGAGACAAAGGACGAACGGGGAAAGGTTGTCGTCCACGACCCATTCTCCGACAAGGAGCTCCGCTATCGCCAGCGCTACGTTGATCTCGTCGTAAACCCGAACGTCAAAGACGTGTTCCTTAAGCGGGCGAAGATCACCTCCACGATCAGAAGCTACTTCGATACGCTTGGCTTCCTTGAGGTCGAGACGCCGATCCTCCAGCCGCAATATGGGGGAGCGTTCGCCCGGCCGTTCACTACGCACCACAATGCGTTGGATGTTGACCTGTATCTCCGCATCGCGAACGAGTTGTATCTAAAGCGCCTCATCGTTGGCGGGTTTGATGGTGTGTATGAGTTCGCCAAGGATTTCCGGAACGAGGGGATGGATCGCTCGCACAATCCTGAATTCACCATGCTCGAGGTGTACGTCGCCTACAGAGATTATGCGTGGATGATGAAGATGGTGGAGGAGATGATCAGCAAAGTGGCGATGGCAGTCAATGGCTCCATGAAGGTGAAGCTCGGGGACAAGGAGATTGACTTCACCCCGCCCTGGAAGCGCATCACGATGTTCGATGCGATCAAGGAGTATTCGGGCAGAGATCTGCGCGGCAAGTCCGAGGATGAGCTGCGGAAGGCTGCGAAGGAACTCCATCTCGAGGTCGCTCCCGGCGAAGGAGCCGGCGTCATCATCGAAGAGATTTTCAGTGAGAAGGTTGAGCCTCATCTCATCCAGCCCACGTTCATCACCGACTACCCGGTGGAGATGTCGCCGCTTGCCAAGCGGCACCGGAGTGAGCCGGGACTGGTCGAGCGGTTTGAGGCGATCATCAACGGACAGGAGATCTGCAACGCCTTCAGCGAACTGAACGACCCGCTCGATCAGCGCGCACGCTTCGAGGAACAAATGCGCGCAAAGGCGCGAGGTCAACAGGAAGTACAGCCGCTTGATGAGGACTTCCTGCGTGCACTGGAGTATGGCATGCCGCCTGCTGCCGGCCTTGGTGTCGGCATGGATAGACTCACGATGTTGTTGACAGGACAGGAGTCGATACGGGATGTGATCTTCTTCCCTCAAATGAAGCCGGAAAAATGATCCACGAAGTACACGAATGAACACAAAGAGGATAAGAAGATATGCTGTTTCTATTCTCGTGTCTCTTAGTGTCCTTCGTGGATTCGCTGTTCCCGTGCTTGCCGGTACCAACGGCATCCTCGAAGGGACGGTGAAAGACAAGTCCACGGGCGAGCCGTTGGTCGGTGCGAACGTTTTCGTCGTCGGTACACAGCAGGGTGCGGCGACCGATGTCGAAGGACGCTACGTCATCCAGAATATCCGCGCAGGCAAGTACGAAATCCGCTTCAGGCATATCGGCTACCAATCATCCGTCATCAAGAACGTCATCATCAACCCTGACCTTCGCACGCGCTTGCACGTGCTGTTGGAAGCGTCTGCCGTTCTCATGCCGGAGATAACGGTGATTCAGGAGAAGCCGCTCATCCAGAAGGATGTCACCGGCACAACATTCATCGTCTCTGGCGATGAGATCAACCTCCTTCCAGTCGACAACGTCACTGATGTCATCCGCTTGAAGCCAGGCGTCACCATCGAGGGCAATGTACGTGGCGGAAAAACGACCGAGGTACTCTATCTCGTTGACGGGCTCCCCGTGCAGGATGTTCTGGTTGGTGGAAGAAGTGCCGATCTCCCCAACAGCTCAATCGTTGGACTCAGCTTCTACTCTGGTGGCTTCGAGCCAGAGTATGGCAATGCACTCTCAGGCGTTGTTAACATCGTGACGAAGACTGGAACAAACGAACACAAGTTCTTTGTCCGCGCAGATAAGGACAACCTCTTCGGCACCAAGCAAGTCAGCAAGACCACTGAAGCGGAGGTTTCCGTGTCCGGGCCGGTCTTGACGGACCAGCTGTTCTACTTCGCATCCCTGACCGGCAACACAACCGATACGCGGTGGTGGCAGGACATGCAGTACTTCTTCAAGAGTCCGATTGAGAAGAACTACGGTGGCTTTGGCAAACTCGACTACCTCTTCACACCGACGATGCGTCTGGGCGTGCAAGGACTCTATTCGCACAGAGATTGGCGTGACTACGAGTTCAGCTGGCGCTTCAACCTCGGTGGGCTGCCACCGGAGAAGAGGGAATCGTATCGTATCGCTACCATCCTCTCGCACTCACCATCTGAGAGCTTCTTCTATACTGCCAGTATCAGCCGGTACTATGTGAGGTCGACCATTGGCAGCGGCTCGAAACAGGATGTTCCTGTGAACGATCCGTATCAGTACGACTTCTTCCTCCGGTACATCACCGATGGACAGCGGGCATTGTGGGCCCGGTCGACACAGGAGACGTACACTGTAAAGGGGGATGGAACGCTGAAGGCCGGCAGCGAGCATCTTGTGAAGTTCGGCGGCGAGCTGAACCTCTACAAGCTCACATCCGACATTGTGAAATACGAGCCCCGCAAGACATATTTCGGCAAGCCACTCGTCAACGAGCCGCAACTGAATTTCAGCACCAACTACACCTATCGTCCGAAGTCGGGCTCGCTGTACATTCAGGACAAGATCGATCTCACCAAAGAGGGACTGCTGTTGAATGCCGGGGTCCGGTATGACTTCCTTGACCCAACTGCTGAGCGTCCGCTTATCGAGGCGATCCCGGTTCGCGATACAGCATACACCTTCGTGCTTAAGGGAACGGCCAAAGCAGATTTGAAACAGCAGATCAGCCCGCGCTTTGGCGCTGCGATGCAGATTGCGGAGAACGGTTACCTGTTCGTCAACGTCGGTTGGTATTTCCAGTATCCATTGTTCGACTATCTCTACACGGGGCTCGATCGCGTCGGCCTGACGAAAGGAATCAGCGCTCTCACAGGCAATCCCGACCTGGAGCCAGAGCGCAC
>CAYHRX010000258.1:0-5453 GCA_964359075.1 uncultured Chitinophagales bacterium | reverse complement strand
GCTCAGGGAGATGGCTCAATATATTAAGAGCATAGACCCAAATCATTTGGTCGGCACTGGGGAAACAGGTTTTGACAATACTACCAGTGGTTATTCCTCTTACCTGACGGGCTCTATTTATGGTTGGGCATTTAATGGCGAGAAAGGCATCAGCTTTACTCTGAATACTCAGATTCCTGAGGTTGATTTTGCAAGCATCCATCCTTATCCAATGCTCTGGTTTCCGTCTCTGAATCAGATTCAGGCCGGTGAGATGTGGATAAGAGATCACAATGCTATTGCTCAGGCCGCTGGTAAGCCGCTAATCCTAGGAGAGTATGGTCACGCTAGCAGTGCGTGGTACTATCCTGGGCCAAATGATCAGGCGAAGTTAGGAGCTTACAAGGTCTGGTGGGAGGTTACTGAGCAGACAAGTGTAGCAGGTGATCTCCTCTGGCAGTTCTTGCAGGACGGAGCGCCCTGGTGGCATAACTATAGTTCTGCTAACATTTACTATACTGCAGATAGTCGGATTTGGCCACTCTTCAAACAGCATAATTTGAACATGAGAGCTAAAGGCTCAGGGTCAGCTCCCAAAGATACGATCCCACCGACCATTACAGAGGTATCGACCTGGGATGTCACCGCATCGTCTGCAACGATTACTTGGATGACAGATGAACCCTCGGATTCTCGGATCGAACACGGGCCTACAAAGACTTATGGAAGCTCAACGCTGCTGAACCCCAGTCTGGGCACATCCCACTCAGAGGATTTGAGTAATCTGACTGCAAACACATTGTATCATTACCGAGTAAAATCGAAAGATACCGCCGGAAATCTGGCAACCTCCGAGGATTTTGGCTTTACAACCACCAAGGTTCTTCCTCCACCTCCACCTTCCAGCATTGTATCAGACGATTTTAATTCTGAGAGTTTTAAAACTTCCCTGTGGACATTCATAAACCCGCGTGGTGATGCTGCGTTGACCTTAAGGGGAACCACTCCGCAGAACAGGCAGTTGTCAATTACAGTCCCATCCGGTACATCTCACGACGTGTGGGCGGGAGGAAACAAAGCCCCAAGAATCATGCAACCCGCCAATAACACAGACTTCGAGGTTGAGGTGAAGTTTGACTCTCCAATGAATGCACAGTTCCAGATGGAGGGAGTTCTTATCGAAAACAATAGCAGCGATTACCTCAGGTTCGATTTCTACTCGGACGGCTCAAACACCAAGATTTTTGCAGCAAGTTTTGCGAACGGAACACCGTCCGCACAAGCTAATAACATCATCGCCGCCAACGGCAGTGCTCCACTTTACATGAGAGCGAAACGACAAGGAAGTCTTTGGACCCAGACGTACTCCTTCGATGGAAAGAACTGGAATGAGGGAGCCAATTTCAGACGTGAACTAACGGTGACTGGGGTGGGCGCGTTCATTGGTAATCAAGGCAACCCAGCACCTTCGTTCACAGGACTGATTGATTATTTCTTTAACACCGCTGCCCCGATTTCGCCATAGGATTATCCTTCTCCGATAGTTTTGAGTTCACTGAAAGCAACTTATATCAATCGATGTAAGGCAACTTCATTTTCCACTTCTCTGGATGGATGACCGTTTGAACTTCCATCAGTCCCTATCTCCACGAAAGCAACTCGTTCCAAAACCCACAGCGATCCATGGTCTGGAGGTATCTGAAGTCATTGGTGACTGTTCTACCAGATCTGTCCGCTCAGAAAAATTTACAACCTGGGCGGTAAAAATTTCCATCTTGATTCTCTAATGGACAATTTTTTTGCTTAGTCAACAAAATTTATTCGCAACAGACTGCGTTCAAGCCAAGAGCGTTAGTAGCATTATGTGGCATATGGATTGTTGATTATTTCTACGGTTCTTAAGGTGGGGGTATGCCGGCGAGTACCGGAAGGTTTGAGTTCAGCGAGCTTAGGGTCTCTGTTGAGACGGCATAAGCAAGGCGTTAGCACGTTGGGGTCTGGGCGATGAGCAAACTATTTGGGAAAACCTCCGGGGATGGCTCACATTGCAATTACAGCTTAAGCAGAAATTTTGTTCGTACGTCTCTGTTCCAATTTGAGTCGACACCTCTCCGAAACCGTAGGTCAGCTAGTGCGTCGAAGTCACCAGAACTAAATTCATTGTTATCTGCCCGGCTTCTTTGTTCTGAACACAACCCCCTTCTCCAGATCAATTGCAATTCTAATGAAAAAGGTGTAGATTTTTCGAGAAATAAGGTAGCGAGTGTTCGTCCTTTTTTTATACACCCCGTGACTTCCTTGCCAGAATTCAAGCCAAAATTTAGTAAGAGAGAGCCATGTTGCGAATACGTGGTAGAATGATCGAATTTGTTCATGAGAATCATAAAAAAGATACGGTTTCCAGGAGGGTGCTAGACTTGTTAATCGTGTCAGGAGAGAAGGTCTTATGAAACGGCGATTACTGATACTGGTATTTCTATTTCTTTTGGCTCCGACTATTTCTCGGCATGGATTACATGCCCAATCGAATATGTGGTTCACGGTGTACTACCCAACATGGTCGATGATGCCTCTTGGAAGTGCTTCTTATGCGTTGCCACCGTGGGAAATAAGCTGGACTAGGATTACTCACGTTGTCCATTTTGGAAATGGCAACGTGGGATCTGCGTCACCTTATTTTCTTCCCGTAACAAGTGCAAGGGATTCCATCGAATGGTCATTTAATGGCATAGGGAACCCCGGAAACGGAAATTGGGTTCACTGGCAGGATAGTCTTATTACAATCGCCCATCGACATGGTGTGAAAGTTGTCATAACAATTCAAGCGGTAGACCCACGACCCTTGAATTTTGTTGCTGCTGACTCTGCAAGAACGGACGCATTTGCAAATTCTGTAATAGAATACTGCAAGCGAAAGGGTTATGATGGTATTGAGTTAGATATTGAGGGATGGTTGGCTCCCATCGGCCCCGCTTCTGACGTCAACAGACTTGTGCGCAGACTCAGAGCCGCCCTTAATACCATGAATCCTCGTGGACTCTTCTTGATGTCTCCGAGTCCTTTTCAAGGGAACTTATATTGGGCTTCTCAAGATGACTTGGTTGACCAGTACAATTTCCAGTTATATGACTACGCCTATGCATGGTATGGTGCTCCAGTAAACTCTAACGCCTGTTGGTACATCGCCCCACTTCATAAGGGAACAGTCCCAGCAACCTTTGAGGGTCAATCTTATGAAACCAGAGGTCCTGGAATGTGGGTGGCGGCAGGACACAGCCCTGCGAGAGTTGGTATTGGCATGCCTGCGTTTGGATGGGTATTGAAGAATGTTGATGGACTGTTCCAGGCCATCAGGAGTGGTGGTGATTATGGCCAAGCATATGTCCTTGACTGGCAGCGCTTGCTCAACAACGGTGGCGTAGAGGGTTGGGATGATGTCAGAAAAGTACCATACATCTCGGGCACGGCACTGAGAAGCGAAGGGAATACGTGGTGGGGACAGCCTGGTGTTGTGGCGGGGCAGAAGTTCTTTACAACGTTTGAAAATGCACGGAGTTTGCAGGAGAAAGTAAATTGGGCAAGGGGACGAGGCTATGGCGGAGTCATGCTATACGATCTCGGTGCAGATTTAGAGCCCTCTAAACCGTTTGGACAACGAAACTCACTGCATAATGCTGTCGTCAATGCCCTAATGAGCGGGGCCCCAGCTGATGTTACTCCCCCCACGGTATCTCTCCTCTCGCCGGCAAGCGGTGCAACAGTCTCCAATACGATTACCATAAGCGGTACCGCAACCGACAACAACTACGTTTCCCGTGTAGAGATACGAATTGATAACGGACCACTGAATCTGGCCACTGGCACCAGCAGCTTCAGCTATAGCGTAAATACGAGATCTCTTCCGAATGGAAATCATACGATTACGGCGGTCGCCACTGATGCCAGCGGAAATGCTACTTCACAAACGATCACGGTGAATGTTAGCAATGTTCCTGACAATACACCTCCCGCAGTTTCAATCACATCACCTCCCGATGGTGTCATCATCGCAGGTTCATTTACCGTCTCGGCTTCTGCAACTGATAATATGGGTGTGGCTGGAGTTCAGTTCAAGTTAGATGGTGTAAACCTTGGACTGGAGGATACAACTCCGCCGTACAGCATCACTTGGAATACTAGACCCACTCCCGCCGGATCGCACACCCTGACAGCCGTAGCACGAGATGCGTCAGGCAATGTTACTACAAGTTCTGCGATCAGCGTAACAGTTGCCAGTTCGATAAATCTGGCGTTGAACAAGGCAACAACAGTGTCTTCAGTTGAAATCGGAAGTGGCCTCGCTGGTTCTAACGCAGTGGATGGTAATGTGAATACAAGATGGGGGAGCCAGTGGTCAGAACCGCAGTGGATATACGTTGATTTGGGAGCGAGCCTCAATGTAAACAATGTCCTTCTTAACTGGGAGAACGCTTTCGGCGCTGCATACCAAGTCCAGGTGTCAGCCGATGCCACCAATTGGAATACGGTCTACTCGACCACAATTGGCGACGGGGGCATAGATGACATCAGCTTTGGACCCGTGACCGCACGTTATGTGAGGATGTACGGGACAGTGCGTGGAATCTCGTGGGGATTTTCACTGTGGGAATTTGAGGTGTATGGGTCTGCTGGAACCCCCGGTGCACCCTCAGCACCCGTCCTCGCATCACCCGCAGACGGTGTCGGCGGAGTATCAACGAGTCCGACGCTAAGCTGGAACCCTGTGACTGGCGCAAATTCGTATGGAGTACAAGTCTCCACCAGTTCAGTCTTCTCTGCTCTCGTGGTGAATCAGAGTGGGATAAGTGCATCATCATACAATGTCAGCGGTCTTGCGAGCAATACGACATTCTACTGGCGTGTGAATGCAGCAAGCTCCACGGGAACTAGTCCGTACTCATCTGTGTGGAGCTTCAGAACTGCTGGTGGTACGACCGTCTCGCACAGCATTGTCCTTCGGCAGGGTTGGAACATGATTTCGAGCTTCGTGCAGCCGAGTGACGTGGCATTATTGACTTTGCTTGCTGGAGTCATGCCGAGTATGGAGATAATGAAAAATGGCGCGGGACAAGTCTTCTGGCCTGCGTTCTCGATCAACAGTATCGGCACCTGGAACTACCGCCACGGGTATCGGGTGTATATGCAATCAGCTGATACTCTGACAGTCACCGGAAATGAAGTGCAACCGGAAGCTACGTCTATTCCGCTGGTTGGGGGGGCGAATCTCGTGGCATATCTGCGCAACACCCCAATGCGGGTGGATTCCGCAGTTGCCAGCGTTGGCAACAATCTTACCATAGTAAAGAATAATGCCGGAGATGTGTATTGGCCGCTTTATGGCGTTAACTCGATCGGTTCTATGAGACCTGGCCAAGGCTATCAAGTGCAGGTCACGCAGGCATCCACACTAATCTATCCAGCAAACACTGGTCCGT
>CAYHRX010000257.1:4291-5457 GCA_964359075.1 uncultured Chitinophagales bacterium | reverse complement strand
TGATTGGGTATAGCGGCATTGGGTTTGGGCGGCTGAGCGCGTTCAGGTGGGCCGGTGGCTTTATGGACTCCCTTGGCTACCTTCCGGGAGATTCCTTGTACAGCGAAGGGTACGGGATATCCCCAGGCGGGACATCGATCGTGGGTATCAGCTATACCGGTTCACACCGCGAAGCATTTCGATGGACGGGGGGGGATGACCGGGCTGGGGTATATTCCAGGGTATCAGAAAAGCCATGCGTACGATATCTCCGGCGGCGATTCGATTATTGTTGGGTACTGCACGAACTACGGTCCGCCTCAGACCAATCAAGCATTCCGATGGACACAGGCAACTGGAATGGTTGGCTTGGGATTCTTGCCCGGACATACACAAAGTTCAGCCAATGGTATTTCTGAAAACGGACGCGTCATAGTTGGATACAGCGGCTCATCCACTTCCTCCGACGCTTTCAGATGGACAGCCTCAGGAGGAATGCAGAGTCTCGGACGTCTTCCGGGTGGGACATTCACTGGGGCATGGGATGCCTCGGCTGATGGATCGGTCATTGTAGGAAGGTCTGGTTACGCCTTCCTATGGACCGAGGCCGAAGGCATGCAAAGTGTTCGGAATATGCTCGTCGGATACGGGATCGATCTCACAGGCTGGACACTCGTGACTGCGGTTGGAGTATCAGCCGACGGCAGAGTGATTGCCGGACAGGGAGGGCACAACGGAGTTTCGGAGGCTTGGAGAGCCGAACTTCCTCGCATCAGGGTCGCACGACCACGGGCAAATGAGCTTTGGCTCTCAGGCGAACGAGACACCATCCGGTGGGCGCACACCTCAGATGTTACCACAGTCACCATCAAGTACAGTACAGACGGAGGCAACAACTTCAACAACACCATCGTGACAAACTACCCTGCAGACTCGGCAAAATACGTCTGGCTGAAACCGGCTAACTTGCTCTCCCGAAAATGCAAGATCCGCGTAGAGAAATCAAGCGAGCCTTCTCTTCGAGGCGAGAGCGCGTTATTCAGAGTGAAGGGATACGAACTGACGCGAGTTACGGCCGACAGCAACTACGAGCGCTACCTGCCGAATCCTCATGGATGGAGTTTCCAGAACACTGGTGTGAATATGTGGCCGGAAAGCTGGTGGCAGCAGTTCAACTACCTTCTCGG
>CAYHRX010000257.1:0-4281 GCA_964359075.1 uncultured Chitinophagales bacterium | reverse complement strand
GGCAGGTACTATCCATTTGACTTCAAGTATCCCCGCCTGGCTCAGCCTTGGAATTTCCCTGACTGGCCGCTTTTCGTTCGCGCTTTCGGCCCTTACACCTGCTACTTTCCCACCGTCCCGTTTCGCTTCTATATGCCTCACCAAATCATGAGGTGGAAGGCATTGAAAATCGCGTGGGGTGGCTCCTGCTTCGGTTATGCGATCTCGAGCTTCCTTGCATTCAACCACAAGTCGGCATTTCGATCTGCATTCCCTGATATGCCCGACTTCAACAACTTGTATGGAGTCGGGTTGGGGGATTCCGTCCGTCAAGTGATCAATCGGCTCTGGATTTATCAGTTTGGAGTCTGGCAGACAACTTGGAACCAGATCAACTGGAACTTGCTTCCTCAGCAAACGCTCGCTCAACTCAAGTTGAACTTCCTGGACGAGTCGAACACGGCCCACCAATCGCTCCGCATCTACAACCAGCACGGCAGCGGTGCGCATGAGGTGAACCCATACAAGCTCGTGCAGCACCCTACCTACCCCAGCATTTGGTGGCTTTACGTGTATGACAGCAACCATCCCAACAGTCTAAACCAAGCATTCGTCATTGATACGTCCGACAGCTCGTGGGAGTACGACGACCTGTTCGGGTGGGATGGGAAGAAGGGGCTTTTCCTGACAGATGCCGTTACGAACTATCTTACGAACCCGGCTCGACCGAACGATCCCTTTCCTGATGTGTCGCCAGTATCCAGTTCAGGAGTCTCTGATACTGTGGTTCAACTCTACAATTCCCCTGATGCCTTCATCACCATTACTGCTGCGTTCGGACGCATCACCGGGTACGAGGACAGCATCGCCTTCAGCATGCTGCCGGGTGCAATCCCCATCATCCCTGTCACCGGCCGCTTCCATCCGCCCATCGGTTACCATCTGCCTGATGGAGAATACTCTGTTCGCATGCATGAGTTCTCCGACTCCCTCACGCACTTCTACGCCTTCACCGATTCGCTCATTTATGGATTTGAGCGATCAGGCACTCAGGCAGTTCAGACAGACTATCTCCGCATGGGGAACGGGCTCTCATTCCGCAATCCTGACCCTGCAACGAAGACGATCCACCTGAGCACCGTCATCATCGAGGACACCTCGTCCGAGAAGGTGTACTACATAGACGACATGGCGGTGTCGCAAGGAGATTCGCTCCGGATGAGGGCACTGAACCACCGCGACCTGATGGTGACCAATGTTGGCGGCGGGAAGACGTACGACTTGAGGCTCACGCTTGCCTCAACAGCAGGCGAGTCCAACTTCGCCCATGCCGACGTGGTGCTTGATTCGACTTCGACACATTTCATCGTGCCGATGTGGGACAGTCTGAGAACGCGTCCCGTCAGGATTCTCATTGACCGGGGGAACAACGGTACCATCGATGACTCTGTGTTCGTCGTGAACCAGGCAACCAATGTCGATCCGCCGCTCGCCGCATTGCCGCACGACTACCGTCTGGACCAGAACTATCCAAACCCATCCACCCCGAGACCACCCATACGAAACTCCCCCCCCTCACACATTATAATGCGCAGACAGGGGAGGGTCGGGGTGGGGTCGCATGTGACTTTGAAGGTGTTCGATATGTTGGGTCGTGAAGTGGCGACTCTGGTGAACGAGATAAAGCAGCCGGGAACATACACGGTGCGGTTTGATGCAAGCAACGTAGCAAGCGGCATGTATTTCTATCAACTGAAAGCCGGAAGCTTCGTTGCCGTGAAGAAACTGATGCTTGTGAGGTAACTGGTCAAAACAGTGGTTGCACTATCTCTGAAACGCAAATAATGAGAAGGTCATGATATGTCAAAGCCGATAGTTGCTTTTGCGTTGCTGTGCGCGTCTCTATTGCCCAACGTGTCTCAGGGTCAGGCGGGAGGAACTGGGCAAGATGGGCGTCCTTTGGTGTTCTCCGCGTCGACTCCCCCCTCTCTGGTGCCCTCCGCAAACCGGTCTCAGGAGAATCTCCACTCTTCACGGAATCCTGACGCCTCCCCGTCCGAGGCCGTTCAGGTGAATGTCTCAATCATCGAGAGCAGCAGTGAATCTGGCCATACCATGGACACCCTGTGGGCCTTTACCGCCCGATGGCTTGGATACAACGCAACAATCCTCCCCAAAACAGCACTGGACGATACAGCGTTCTTCGGTCAGACGGGCGTGTTGATCATTTCTTCAGGAGGGATTTATATCCCGGCAAACCGCGCCATCACCATCCTCCGATTCATCAGACGCGGCAAGCCAGTGTATTTCCAAAACGAATTCTCCTGCGGCTATGCTTCCAACGTCTGGTTCGATGCAATTGTCGATTCACTAGGCGGAACTTACACCCCGGTGGGAACCATCGGCGGGAATCTCACTCCTATGACAGTGCTGGGAACATTGTCAACCACGCCCAACCCCATTGCTTCGCTTGCATATTTCTGGTGGGGATGCCACGGCACCGGCGATACGCTGACGTTCACTCCGTTCCTGAAGTACCAAGGCAATGAATACGGTTTTATCTTCACACCCCCGAATCCAGCTCACGGGAAGGTGATCATGACGGTCGATCAGGACTGGATACGAGACCCTGTCGCGTCAAGGGGGCTTCCTCTCATCAAAAATATTCTTGTGTACCTTTCCGGTGCGACCGTTGGAGTGCAGGTGGAGTCACCCGGAACTCCTGACGTCTTTCATCTGAACCAGAACTATCCCAACCCGTTCAATCCAACAACCGACATCCGCTACGGCCTGCCTGTGCAGAGTCAAGTCACCGTCGCCATCTACAATATTGTCGGGCAGGAAGTGACGAGGTTGCTCGACGGTGTGCAGTCGGCGGGCTACCATGAAGTTGTGTGGGATGGGACGAACGCGAAGGGCGCACCCGTTGCCAGCGGAGTCTACCTGTACAAGCTTGAGGCGAGTGGAGAAGGGAAGACGTTCACGAGCGTGAAGAAGATGTTGATGGTGAAGTAACCACGTAGGACCTTCTATCATTCATACGTAGCAGCGGGGACAGCGATGTCCCCATTGTTGTTTGTGGGCTTGACCTTCACGCAACTTCCCCCTATCTTTGACACAACTTCTTCATCATCAATTCTCACTCTTTACCACAACGGATAGCACATGAAACTCGCACTCATTCTCACAACAACTATTCTCATGATGATTGGAACGACAGCAGGAAGCGCACAGGAGAAGATGAGCCTCGCGCAGAAGATTAAGCGTTTTGTCCGCACGGAGATCAAGGGCGACGTCTCCAGACTTTCCAGCAGCGACAGGAAGGCATTGCAAAAGCTGATCGAGGCCGCAAAGATCATGGACAAGATCTACACACGGCAGGTGTGGAGTGGCAACGCAGCCCTGCGCAAGAAACTTGAAGCCGACAAATCCGCTGCGGGCAAGGAGCGACTCCATTACTACAACATCAACATGGGGCCGTGGGCCAAGATCGACCATAACGACGCCTTCATCGAAGGCGCACCAACACCCCGTCCGCCTCAGGCGAACTACTACCCCAACGATATGACGAAAGAGGAGTTCGAGTCGTGGGTCAAGACCCTCTCCGATGCCGACCAAAAGAAGGCAACCGGCTTCTTCTACACTGTGCGTCGTGGCAACGACAAGAAACTGAAACTCATCCCGTACAGCGAAGAGTACAAGGATCTCCTGGGGCCTGCAGCCAGGCTCCTGCGCGAGGCGGCAGCACTGACAGACAATGCATCGCTGAAGTCGTTCCTCACCAAACGGGCGGATGCGTTCCTCAGCAACGACTACTACGACAGCGACGTCGCATGGATGGACCTCGACAGTCCGATTGAGCCAACCATCGGCCCGTATGAGGTGTACATGGATGAGCTCTTCAACTACAAGGCTGCATTCGAGGCATTCATTACCCTCCGCAACGACAAAGAGACAAAGAACCTCGAGAAGTACTCCGGTTACCTGCAGGAGATCGAGGACAACCTGCCCATCGATCCGAAGTACCGCAATCCAAAGCTCGGTGCGCTTGCGCCGATCCGGGTGGTTGATGAAATCGTTGTCGGTGGAGAAGCCCGTGAAGGTGTTCAGACCGCTGCATTCAATCTCCCAAACGATGAGAAAGTGACAGCCGAGAAAGGGAGCAAGCGTGTGATGTTGAAGAATGTGCAGGAGGCGAAGTTTAAGAACATCCTCACGCCCATCGCAAGGATTGCCGTCGTGCCCGATCAGCAGCCATTCATCGCGTTCGAGCCGTTCTTCACACACATCCTTGCGCACGAG
>CAYHRX010000256.1:0-5458 GCA_964359075.1 uncultured Chitinophagales bacterium | reverse complement strand
ATCTTCTCTTCGTATTGCCGTCCGGGGTTTGGCTCGTACAGAATGTCGACGTTGGGATAGAGCTTCTTGAATTCCGCGATCGCCTGTTCATCCAGAGGAATCTCCTCAATACCAGCCCAATCGACAAGGCGAAGCGTGACGCGTTCCTGAGCACCGCTCTGCAATGACGCAAGAAGAAGAGAGAGAGCGAGCACATGTCCGGAGCGGTTCATCGTCTGCTACATCATAAGAATGGTTGCACCATCCTCGATGCTGCACGCGTGGATCGAGGGTGTACGTCCTGACTTCACGGGATATTCCATCTCAAGGCGGGCCTTCACTTCATCGACGTTCTGCTCTTCAACAAGGCAGACCGCTGCACCACCGAACCCCCCGCCTGTCATCCTGGCCCCGTGCACTCCTTCGCCCTCAGCGCAAATGTCGACCACCGCATCCAGTTCCGGGCAACTCACTTCGAAGTCGAGCTTGAGGCTGAGATGCGACTGATACATCAGCTTGCCGAACTCACTGAGGTCGCCTTGCTTCAATGCCTTGACTGACCCAAGCACACGCTCGTTCTCGGTAATGACGTGCTTTGCTCTCCTCCTGATCACCGGCTCAAGCGCATGCTGTGACTCATGGAACTGCTGAAGCGAAATATCCCGTAGCGATTTGATGGTCGGGTATGCCGTGGAAAGTTGCCTGACGGCAAAGAAGCACTCCTGCCTTCGGCGGTTGTATGCGGAGCTTGTCAGCTCACGTTTCACACCCGTGTCGCACACAAGGAGGCGGACGTTGGGAGGAAGGGGGACATACTCATACTCGAGCGAACGGCAATCCAGAAACAGCGCCTGGTTTGCCTTTCCCAGCGCCGACACAAACTGATCCATGATACCGCAGCTTACTCCGACGAAGTCGTTCTCAGCCTGCTGGCAGAGTTTGATAATCTGAAGCGGTGTGAAGCGCCCGTTGTACAACGCTGAGAGTACGTTGGCACTCGCAAGCTCCAGCGCGGCTGACGAGCTGAGTCCTGCCGCTTGTGGGATGTTTCCCATGATGCACAGGTTCGCACCGCCGAGGGGAACTCCGTTTCGCTTGAGGAAGTACGCGACACCGGCGATGTAGTTTGCCCATGTGTCATATTTCAATGGATGAAGTGCATCAACTGAGAGTTGGACAAGCGAATGAAGGTTGTGGGAGTGAACGCACAGCATTCGATCGGAACGGGGTGCTGCCGCAACTGCGATGCTGCGGTTGATGGCTGCCGGGAGCACGAAACCGTTGTTGTAGTCAGTGTGCTCGCCGATGAGGTTCACGCGACCGGGGGCAGTTGCTATACATGCCGGTTCTGTGCCAAATGTCGTCTTGAACAGATCAGCGGCCCTCTCGACGAGCCGTTTGCGTGAATACTCAATTGGTGAGGCGGGGGTTCTCAATGCTGGCACGGCAGGGAACGCTACGAAAGGATGTTGGGTTGAACCACTGCTGAGAACTTACATATTTTGATTTTGAATAGCAATGAAGAAGCAGTGCAGTGCATTTGGCTTTCTCCTTAGCATTCCGTACATTTAGGCTGTAATATGACGCGACAACCTTCTATATCGAGTTCACTGCACCGAACGTTTCTGCTTGGAAGTTACCTTTTTGCTGCAGTCTTTGGCGGGGGAATGCACGTCCACGAATCGCTATCACACCATCACGATGGAGATGAGCAGCACGCACATCACTTTGTGCTACATGCGCACAACGGTCTCTCCCTGGCTGTTGAAACTCCTCGCACTGTTTCCGACGATGGAAACGAACACAAACATCAGGTGCCAACGGTCTCGCTCTCGGCGACAACGCATTCGAACAACAGCTCATCGTCTATCCACTCAAGCAATCTTCCAGCGCCTTGTCTACTGGTGGAATTCTCGGGTGTTGAGGATGCACTCTCATTCTTGAACGTAATCAGTCCTCAAGGTTCGCCGCCTCTCATTCACACGATTCTCTCCTGCGCATCGGGCCTTTCCCCACCCACTGTTTGACTCTTTCTCTTAGATCTTCATCTATCTGACCGTTGCCGGATCAGCCTTTTCTGTTGACGCTGGCACCGTAGCACGTTTCTTTCAAATGGGGTAACATATGAACAAGACTATTCTCACACTTGCTCTGCTTGCGATGTTCGGAGGGTGCTCAAAGGAGAACCAAGAAGATCAAACCCATGCCGGAGGGGGTGGCTCAGTCACGCTCTGGACAGAGAAGACCGAGTTCTTCATGGAGTATCCTGGGCTTGTTGTCGGAAGCGAAGCCCGTTTTACGGTACATCTGACCTGGCTCTCCGATTTCAAGCCTGTGACTACCGGGAGGCTCGCACTCACGTTCCGGTCGTCCGACGGAACTGAGCTGGGCACGCACGTTGACGGGCCGACGTCTCCGGGCATCTTTCGTCCTTTGGTGAAGTTCGCAAAGAGCGGTAAATACACTCTCGTCATGATTGTGTCAGATAAGATGAAGGACACGCTCCATGTCGGCGGGATCAGTGTCTTCGACTCACACGAGAACATTCCTCCGGAAGGATCAACGCGAGAATCTGATCAGTTGATCACTTTCCTGAAGGAACAGCAATGGAAGACGGACTTCCGCACGGAGCGTGTCCAGCGACGCATGTTCGGCAGCTCGGTACGAGCAACGGGTGTGATTCTCTCAAAGAAGAACCTCGACGTCATTGTCTCAGCCCCATTTGCCGGGGTGATGCAGCCCGAGCACAATAGCGGCGCTCCCGCAGTCGGAAGTACTGTGCGCGGTGGGCAAACGATGGCTGTGCTCACTCCCGCGGCACAAACCTCCGATGGCACTGACAACTTTGCCAAACAGTACGTGGAGGCAAAAACCAGGAAGTCACTCGCTGAGGCCGAGTACCAAAGGGCACGTCAACTGTTTGAGAAGCAGTCCATTTCGCAAAGGGAGTTTGACGAGGCTGAAGCGGAGTTCAAACAAGCTGAGGCCGACTTCGCCACCATAGCAAAGTATGTGCAGCAGGATACGGAGCAGCCGCAGCGTGCGGACGAGTTCAACTTTCTTCTCAAAGCGCCCATCTCGGGCACGATCACGGAAGCACCCTTCATGCTCGGCAAGCAGTTCGATGCAGGCGAGCCGCTCTTTCGCATCGTGAACAGCTCGACGGTCTGGCTACGAGCATTCGTGCCTGTGGTAGAAGCAGGAAAGCTCCACTCCCCGCGCCGCGCTGAATTTCACATCGCGGGATTCGATAAGACGTTTGAAGTGAATGCAAAAAACGGCAAGCTCGTGTCGTTCAGTTCGGTTGTTGACGAAAAGTCGCGCACGGTTCCGGTCATATTTGAAATTGCGAATCCTCAACAGCGTCTCCGTATCGGCATGTTCGCCGACGTGCTTATTAAGACAGGCAAGGAAGAGAATGTTCTTGTTGTTCCCGAATCGGCGCTGATTGAAGAAGAAGGACGCTACGGCGTGTATGTACATGTTGAAGGCGAAGCTTTTGCGAAGCGCGACGTCGAGCTCGGCGGAACCGACCGCGGCTACGTTGCAGTTCTCAAGGGCGTCAACAAAGGCGAGCGCGTTGTTGCCACCGGCGCGTATCAGGTGCGACTTGCGTCGCTCTCGACGCAGTTGCCTGCTCATGGTCACGAACATTGACCGGAGGACAGACCATGCTCGATACAATCATCAAGGCATCGCTCAAGAACAAACTCCTTGTAACGATTGCGGCTGCAGCGCTGCTTATTGCCGGAGCGTTTACCGTTCTGCAAATTCCGGTGGACGTATTTCCGGACCTCACCGCGCCGAGCGTCGTCATTCTCACCGAAGCGCACGGCATGGCGCCGGAAGAAGTTGAAACGCTCGTCACTTTTCCGATTGAAACGGCGGTCAACGGTGCAACGGGGGTGCGGCGGGTTCGCTCATCAACGGCGATGGGAATTTCCATTGTCTGGGTAGAGTTTGATTGGGGAACGGATATTTTTATTGCGCGGCAGATTGTGAACGAGAAGCTGCAACTCGTCTCCGGTCAGTTGCCCAAAGGAGTTGGCGCTCCGTTGCTCGCGCCAATCTCTTCCATCATGGGTGAGATAATGCTCGTGAGTGTGTCGGGGGAAAAACATTCTGAGCTTGATGTCCGCTCTGTTGCCGATTGGACGATTCGCAAACGCTTGCTTGCAGTGCCCGGCGTTTCGCAGGTTATTCCCATCGGCGGCGGGAAGAAGCAGTATCAGGTGCTCGTTGACCCCGATAAGCTCATTGCCTACGACGTAACGCTGGAGGACGTGCTGCTTGCCGCGAAGAGCTCGAATGAGAATTCTTCGGGAGGTGTGTTTATGGAGAAGGGACAGGAGTATCTTATTCGCGGCATCGGAAGAGTTCATTCGTACGATGACATCGGCAATGCTGTCGTCGCCGTTCGGAACAATGTTCCGGTGTTGATTCGCGATGTTGCGTCTGTGAAGATTGACGCTGCGACAAAAATCGGCGACGCATCGGTGAACGCGAAACCTGCCGTTGTCATCTCCATCCAAAAGCAGCCCGGCGCGAATACGCTCGAGTTGACTGAACGAATCGAAACGACGTTGGATGAGATTCAGAAAACGCTTCCCGATGGGATGGTTATCAACTCCCATATCTTCCGTCAGTCAGATTTCATTCAAGTCGCGATTCGCAACATACAAGCGGCGTTGCGCGACGGCGCGATTCTCGTTGTCATCATTCTTATTCTCTTTCTCGGCAATGCTCGCACAACGTTCATTTCGCTCACGGCAATGCCGCTGTCGCTCATCTTCGCCGTTTTCGTGATGAAGTACTTCAACATCACCATTAACACGATGACGCTTGGCGGAATGGCAATTGCCGTAGGCGCAATTGTGGATGATGCAATCATTGATGTGGAGAACGTCTTCCGCCGACTGAAAGAAAACGCACGGCTTCCCGATTCTGAACAACGTCCTTCGTTCGACGTCATTTTCGACGCCTCGCGTGAGATACGGTCTTCGATTGTGAATGCGACACTCATTATCATTGTTGTGTTCCTTCCGCTTTTCTTTCTGAGTGGAGTTGAGGGTAGATTGCTTCGTCCACTCGGCATCGCGTACATTGCATCCATCGGCGCATCGCTGCTCGTAGCGCTCACGGTTACACCGGCGCTCTGCGCCTATCTTCTACCGAAAGCGAAATTCATGCAGAAAGAAGGCGAGAGCTTTGTTGTTGAGAAGCTCAAGAAATATTATGCGAGCACGCTGGACATTGTTCTTGGCCGACCGAAAATGGTTCTTACTGCGGCGGCAGTTGCACTCGTGCTGGCGATTGGGATTCTTCCGTTCCTGGGTCGTGCATTTTTGCCGGAGTTCAACGAAGGCTCGCTCACCATCAGCGTACTGACGATGCCCGGCACGTCGCTCGAAGAATCAAACAAGATTGGGAAGATGGTCGAAGAGATTCTGCTCAGTCATCCGGCTATCAAGTCTACCGC